>CAMDKL010000010.1 GCA_945900945.1 Pirellula staleyi DSM 6068 | reverse complement strand
ATGGATGGACAAGATGTACAGGATGATTTCAATTCGCTGATAGATTCACTTGTGTCGTGTGAATCGTTTGGTTTCGAGTTTCGGATTGCCAAAATGGATCAGTAGGCCGTCCTCGAATCCGGTTGACTTTAGGTAGTTAGCATCGTGCGGAAAATTACTGGCATAGGCTTCCAGCCTGTGGGCGTAAAATCACAGGCTAGAAGCCTATGCCACATTGAAGAATCGACAGTAATTTTCCGCTCGATGCTTAATGCTTAATAATCTGGGCCTGGTGCTCGGGAGCGATCGCCTTGATGACTTCGAATGCACAACCGATGATTTTCTCAGTGATTTCTCCAAACTGTTAGTCGGATCGACGATCATCCTGTAAATCCATGTTCGTTTCTCCGGTTGTGTCAACTGGTGATGGATATGCCAGTTTACATATGTACAGGTGCTTACTACTCGTCCGTTACACAGCCTTCGCTGGCGCTCTTTACGTTTTTGATGTACTTGTAGAGTGTGCCTCGTGTTGCTTTGAGTGGTGGTGCTTGCCACTTTGCTCTGCGCGAGGCCAAGTCTGTTTCAGAAACAACGACATCCAGTCGATTGGTATCCGCGTCGAGGGTGACGATGTCGTTGTCGACGACTAAAGCCAAAGGGCCTCCTTCTTGCGCCTCGGGCGTAACGTGCCCCACGATAAATCCGTGTGAGCCACCGGAGAATCGTCCGTCGGTCAAGAGGGCAACGTCCGATCCGAGACCGGCACCCATTATTGCCGATGTTGGCGTCAGCATTTCAGGCATGCCTGGCCCCCCCTTGGGCCCCTCGTACCGAATGATGATGACGTCTCCTTTTTGAATTAGCTTCTTTTCTAGAGCAGCGAGCATCAGTTCCTCGCTGTCAAAACAACGTGCAGGTCCCGAAAACCGCATGCCTTCTTTACCCGTGATTTTCGCCACCGAACCATTTGGGGCGAGGTTGCCATATAGGATCTGAATGTGGCCTGTGGCTTTGATCGGATCGGTGATCGGTTGAACCACCGTCTGGCCGGATTTTAATCCTGGAAGTCCAGCCACGTTTTCGGCTAAAGTTTTACCGGTCACGGTTATGCAGTCACCGGTCATAAAGCCTTCTGCAAGCAAATACTTAATGACGGCGGGAGTTCCGCCAACCGAATGGAGATCTTCTTGAACAAATTTCCCGGACGGTTTTAGGTCCGCAAGAAACGGAACACGATCGCTCACCTTTTGGAAATCGTTCAATTTGAGATCGATTCCGACGCTGCGTGCCATCGCGATCAAGTGGAGGACTGCGTTTGTGCTACCCCCTAATGCAACCACGATGACCATGGCATTTTCGAAAGCGGCACGCGTCATGATATCCCGCGGCTTGAGATCGATTTCCATGAGATGCCGAATCGCTTTGGCAGCCCGCTTGCATTCATCGATCTTGGCCGGGTCCACTGCTGGAATCGATGAAGAATAGGGTAGCGACATGCCTAGGGCTTCGATCGCAGAAGCCATCGTGTTGGCTGTATACATTCCACCACATGCACCTGCTCCAGGACAGGAGTTCCGGACGATGTTCGCCCGTGTTTCCTCATCGATTTGACCTGATATGTACTCGCCGTAGCATTGAAATGCGGAAACGATATCAAGCGAGTGCCCGTTCCATTTTCCAGCCCGAATCGTTCCGCCGTAGATCATGAGCGAGGGACGGTTCAGACGTCCCATGGCCATCAAACAGCCCGGCATGTTCTTGTCGCAACCAGGCAATGCGATCAGTGCGTCGTACCATTGAGCGCCCATGATGGTCTCAATGGAGTCGGCGATGAGATCTCTGGACTGGAGGGAATAGGACATACCATCTGTCCCCATACTGATCCCATCGCTCACGCCAACGGTGTTGAAACGCATACCAACTAGATTTTCAGCGACGACGGCTTTTTTTACCTCGAGAGCGAGTTCCAAAAGGTGCATGTTGCATGTGTTACCTTCGTACCATACGCTGCCGATACCAACTTGCCCTTTGTTCATATCCTCGGGAGTCATTCCCGTTCCATAGAGCATTGCTTGTGAAGCGCCTTGGCTTTTCGGTTGGGTAACGCGCGAGGAGAATTTGTTAAGCTGATTCATGGGTTCAATTTTGGGTGCGAGTGGCTTGGCTCGGTATGTTTCGGTTCTACGGATCGTTAGTTTCAAGGTGACTAGGCTACAAGCATCCGACCTTCGATTCATGATATCGTTTCCCATTGCGATCCACAATCGATTCTAGTTCGACTGTCCCAAATCTAGTTCGTTGACGCCACTCAGCTTGCCTGAGTGGTGAAGCGTTTGGCAACCAGAATTTAAAACTGCACCGATCTTGCCCAACTCCCTCAAACTGCTGCCGACGGCAGCAGTTTGAGGGAGTTGGGGAGTCCTAGAGGTACCATTTTCTGGTTGCCAAACCCGCTCACCTTCGTCAGAGTGCCTCCGAGCATCGCGAGACGTAAAGGCCAGACGGAAAAGTCCAACACTAGACAGACGGCGCCGATCAAGACCAACCTATTTGAGATTTCCGCTCCGTAGGTAGGGTAACTCGGTACTCGACCCTATTTCAATAAACCCGCTGCAGTAGTCAAAAAGTAACTCAGCAAACCGACTATCCACCAAACCATCTCTTGCATTAGGACATCCCATCGAAGCCAAAGCATTCCGAACAACAGCGCACCGTAAAGTACGGAATCCGCGAAGCTATCCAACCTTGCCCCGAAATCCGATCGCTGCTTCAACCATCGCGCTAGTCTTCCATCAATACAATCGCTTAGGCTGAGAATGACAAAAACACCAATAAACAAATCCAATTTGCCTTGCAACGCGAACCAGAAAAGCCATAGCGCACCGATCAATCGGATTTAGCAAATGATATTTGGAATCGTCACAAACTTGTCACGGTAGGCTCCTTCTGTATCGATCGAAGACCCCGACGAATCGACCTCGGGATTCACTGATTGTTCTTGCGACTTGTTAGGCGCTATGTCTTTATCCATTTTTCAGAAGCCTCTGCCAACTCTATCCATTATTCCACCCTGGCCGGGCAGCATAGTCCCACTGTCTTTGACACCTACATCGCGCTTGATGCCAGATTTATTGAGGTCGCCCAGAAAGCCAGATAGAGCAATCAACAGCCCCGCGAGCATCGCCAAAAAACCCCAGTTTTACCTGAGTGCTCATGCATCAAAGTGGTTAACGATGGCGCAAGTAAGACTGCGATCGCTATCGTTATCGCAATTCCACCGAGCAGGCCCTCAAGCGATTTATTGGTGGGAATTCGAGGTGCAATCTTTGTTTTGCCGAAGAGACGCCCGACAAGCGCTTGAGTGATGTCACTGGTCTCCGTCAAAAGAACTAAAAAAAAGAAACCACCCTACTTTGCCTACCCAAGGTTCCGTCGAAACGGGTAACGTTACGAGGAAGTATGCGTGCGACAAACAATATCCGAACAGCATTAGTCCCCAAATCATCGCAGCGGTCGTTCGAATATAGCCTCGATTAAACCCAACCAAGCCCTTAGAGTACCCAACACAGGAAGGAAGGCTAAGGGTGCAGTGGAACGCAGACCTTGGTCGAAGCCGCACAGTGCGATCGCGTAGTAGATTGCCAACGACGCTGTTAAGGTCCACCATGTCCGCGAGCTATTGAGATGCGATTGCCCGCTCGAGTCAACAGCATTGCCAATGCATAGCAATCCGCACCAGCGTCCCCACCGTCAAGACGGCAAACAGGCAAGCTAGGGTCCACAATAATGGCGCAGGCGGAACGAGCATACTTTATCCAAGATGCGAAAGTTAGGAATGGACCATATAGCAGGATGTGTTAGCTGGTGATAAAATCTTGCGAAGTGATTCGCGAACTTGCAAGTCAATCTAGTGCATTTTCCCAGATTAGCGTCCATAGCTCCGTTTAACCCCTTTTCTCAGCTTAGATAGTGCGCTAGGTTTTCTCAACGACACGAGCGATCAATGCATTTTGCGTACCGCACTTCGCTGAAAATGTCGCGTTTGCAGCAAACGATCAATATGGCACCCCACATTCCGCACACTACTTAGAATCGCTCAACGTGAGAAGCAAAGAAGAAGATGCAATCAAGTTACTTCACGTTTCTGACCTCCACTTTGGGCCTCCTTATTTGGATGCCGTTGGCGAAGCTGCACTTCGGATCGCAATGGTCCTGAATCCGGACGCTGTTATTATCAGCGGTGACTTGACGCAGCGCGCAAAGCGGGAACAGTTCGTAGCCGCCAAGGAATTCATGTCTCGGTTGCCGAAAGTACCACAATTGGTCATCCCGGGAAACCACGATGTACCACTCTACCGAGTGTACGAGCGATTGTTTAATCCACTTGCACTCTACCAAGAAATTATCTCGCAAGATCTAAACCCGGTGCTTAAAATTCGTGGTGCAGTGATTGCTGGCCTTGATTCCACTGCACCCCATTCCGCCATCAGCAATGGTCGCATCCACAAGTGGCAACTGGACGCTTGCACCCGAGCGTTTCTAGATGCTCCGGTGGGAAGTGCGAGAATCGTCGTTGCTCACCATCATTTTACGCCCGCACCCGATTATCTAAAAGACAGCATCATGCCTAAAGCCAAACGTGCTATCGAACGTTTTGCTGACTTGAATGTCGACATGATTCTTGGCGGGCATTTACACCGAGCGTACATCGGTAACTCACTTGATTTCTATCCCGGTTTGCATCGTGACCGAGGCATCATTATTGCACAGTGCGGAACTACGACTTCACGACGTGGGCGAGGTCGAGAGCGGGAAAAGAATTCGCTGAATCAAATTGAGATCGGGAAAAGTTCGATCGCGATTACCCATTACGTCTACTTTCATGAGAGCGGTGTTTTTGAAGCGGTCAGTCAGCACTCTTTTCGTAGAGGATCCGTGCCAACTCCCTGAGTCCGTTCCTTCACCGCCAAAACGCTTGACTTGCAATGGCTGAGAACTCGATCGGCCGTATTCCCCAGAACAAGTCCTTTTACACCGCGACGCCCAACGTTGCCAATGACCACAAGATCCGCTTGGAACGTTTCTGTCGTGTGACATATGTCGTGCCAAGGCGTTCCCCAGGAGAGATGGATCTGTAAGTGATTTGTTTCGATTCCCAGCGACTGAACGAATGCTTCGAGCCGCGATCGTGCTTTCTCTTTGATCAATTTCCGAATCGACACTCCATTCGCCATTCCCGCGACGCTTTTCTCGGGCGTATCCTTCGAATCAATGACGTGCAGAAGATGGAAAGTTGCGTCTTGCTTTTCTGCAATCGCCGCTCCTTCTAAAACCGCCTTTTTCGAAGCTTCTGAAAAATCGGTGCCTGCCAATACGTTTGCAGCTTTGCCGATCCACAGGTCACTCACCGCCAAGACGGAAGTTCGCGAACGATGGACTAACCCTCGGGTCGTGCTGCCTAACAAAAATTGCTCCCACGCGGAATGCAGGTTTCGAATCGCGCTTTGTCAGGCAACTTAGTTGGCATAGTCAATCAAAGATTAATACGGAAACGGTGCATGAAATGCCGCAAGGCTGGCGAGGTGATTGCCGGTTGCACCGAATCCTCTATTGAAAAGTACCTCCAAGCACCATCGGAAATTTACGAACCGATTGGCTGCGATGCTTGTCGAGGAACTGGCTTTGAGGGGCGTTGTGGCGTTTTCGAAAATGTTGTTTGCAATGAAGCAATTTCAAATGCGATTGCAGCCAACGCGACAGAATCTGAAATCCGCCGTTTGATCCGATCTCAGGGGACCACTGCCCTTTCAGCAGAGGCGATGAAAAAAGTACGCGATGGAATAACAAGTTTTGATGAAGCGATCTCGGTTCACTGGCTGTAGTGGGACCAGAGGCAAAGTTTGCCGCTTCGATTCCCCTGCCTGATGAGCTTCGTCGTTCTGAACATCAAAACAACGTATAGATGAATGGTGAGGCTCCAGTAGAACTAAGAACGACGAGTAGCCCTATCAAAGCAAAAGAAAGTAAAATTGGAATAAGCCACCATTTTTTGTTCTCGACGATGAACAGCATGAACTCCTGCACCAAAGTCAGAGGTCGATCGTCGCCCGCCCTCTCAAATTCATTTTTATCGTTCGTGTCTGTCATCGTTGCGATTAAGCTCTTGAAGGTGGCAGGGAATTGTTTAGAAGCGTCTGTAATAGCTGGATACATGCTTTGGTTCGGTTTTTGGTTGCCAATATGTAGTGGCGTTCTTGTCAATCTTGAGTCGCAGTGCATCGCGACCGATCAGTTTAAAGATCACGCTGATCGGGAGGAATACCCCCAGGAATATTAGCAGCATAGCAAGCTCCCCGACGACCATCCCAATGGGAGCCGCAACCAGCATCAATCCAACAAAGAGGGGTTTTACAGCTGCGGGCCACGCAAAGGATAATACGGCAACAAGCGAACCGACCAACAGCAAGACAGCCAAACCGCTTGCACCGACATTCCACAGCCATCCCAACAGTAGCAAAACGAAGACACATACGACGCCAAATTGCCGAAGCTGTCGGGGAGACGGAGCCCAATTGATTTCCACTAATCTCAATTGCTTGCCTTTCATCGATTACCGAGGGCTTTGTAATATGCCTTAATGGCTTCACTGAACTCTGGATCAAATTCGTCTCGACGACCCTCGACTGCATCCTCAGCGCGTTGGTCTCTGAGTTTCCCCCAATCGTGGCTTGGTACTCGCGTCAAACCTGGCAGGTTAAACTCGCCTCCCTTTTCGAGACCAGAGAGATCACCGCCGGGACGGCTAGCTCGCGATTGTTTTCCCTGAGACGCGTTGCGAGAACTCCTTTGCGATTGGTTTGCGGTTCGTTGTGCCATTCGCTCCCGGCTCATCGATCCAGCAAGCTTCTCAGCTGACGATTTGACGGAATCTTGCAATGCACTCCGAGCACCATTCCTGCTCTCTTCTGCTCCCGCTTGTTTCGACGCTTGATTACTCGAGCTCTTCTGCTTGGATACAGGACTATCCTTGGATGGATTGTTATCCGCAAACTTGTTCGCTTCGTGTGATTGCGCTTCGCTGTTGCTTGGGTGAGAATTCAATTGCCTATCCAGTACATCCAGCATGCGAGCCATATCGCGGGCCTCCGCCTGTTTCATGTCACGCAGGAGCGACGTGTTTTCGTCTGAACTAAGTTTTGCGACTGGACTCGGAGGTTTGATACCCTTCATTTCTCTAATCCTTTCTTCGATTTGCTTTGCTTGAGCGGCTAACTCTTGGGCCGCACTATTCATTTTATCTTGGGCGATATTCGTTTCAGGTCTAGCAAATAGAGCATTGGCTTCTTCGGCAATCGCGGCGTCTGACTGCAGTCGTTCTACTCGATTAGTCGCCTCGGCAACACGGTTCAACTCTTGAGTGATTTGATCCAAAGAACCACGGGCCATTTCTTTAACGCTGCTTGCTTGGCTCGCGAGGTCGTTGGCACCTTGAGCGTCGCCAAGCCGTTCTTCATGCCGTCCGCTGCGTGCAAGCTGGACAGACAAATCTAGGACCTTTTCCTGGACTTGTTGTTGTTCCTTTTTTTCTATACCCAGCGCCGCAGCAGGCGTTTGAGGCCGTGGCAATTGCTTTGCCAATTCAGCAATCGCCGTCACTTGTTCCTGAAGTTTATCCAGTTGCTGTTTGGCTATTTCCAATTGTTCGACAGCTAAAGCGGCTCGCGGATTGGGGCGGTCGAGATTGGCGGGGTAGGTTTTTTCAAAGTCTGCTACTCGTTCCTTTGAATGTATAGCCAATTCCTCCGCTTGAGCAACAACTTTTTCCTCCACTTGCTTCTTTACAAATGCCTGTTCAGCATTGTTGGATACTTGGCGAAGATTTTCCAGCGCCGTTTCGCTGCCTGGACTCTTTTCTAGATTCCTCTTTGCCGACTGTCTTTGCTGGTTAGCATTGTTGAGATCCAATTGACTTTGATTGACGCGTTTCGCGGCCTGTTCACTTTGCCGCTGTGATTGAGTTGCGAACTCTCGAGCTTGATGTAATAGTTCGTTGTGACTTTGATTCTGGATGTTCTGTTCTTCTTTACGAATGTTTTGCCGTTTTCGTTCGTCTTTATCTGCCAGTTGTTCGATGGTTGGCAGAATGGCTTCGATAGAGGACTGGACTTGGTTTTGCGCCTGGTCGAGCCGCTCGGACAGATTTTGAGATACCGATTCGATTTCACGACGAGGAGTGTTCTCGGTCAAATTCCGAGCTGATTGCGAGGCACGCTTTAAATCTTCGGCTACTTTCTCGATTGCTGTAGACTGTTCCTTGCTACCAGCCCTTTGAGCTGCTTGGGCAGCCTTGTTAAGCAATCTCACCGCGAAGCGTTCCGCCTGATCTGCCGAAGCTTTCAATGGGTCGAGTCTCCATCGTTTTTCGCCAACGAGTTTTGCGTCCGTATTTTCCAGTTGCCTGGCCAGTGACTCTTCGGATTGTGCGAGGTTTTGTAGCTCTCTGGCCAGTGATTGTGCGTTGGACGTTGAAATCTCAGATAGTTCTTGTTGCATTGGCGGATTGCGTTTCAACTCCTTCTCTAATTTCTTTAGCAGCGACTCCGGATCACTGTTCGCAAGCTCGGCCAGGTCTTCCGCCTTTTTGTAATCTTCGGTCTCATCGCGTAGAGGCAACGACTCCGGAATTGGCGCAAATTCACTCATCGCCTCCGTGATTAGTTTTGCCAACTCGGCGCTGGATTGAGCAAGCCTTCGAATGGACTCGGCATCTTTCGATTGGACTTCTCGCATGGCGAAGTGATCTGCAATTTTTTCGAGTGAAGAGATGGCACTCGATTCCCGCCGAACGGCTTCGCTAACCTTTTCATTATGTCCACGAATCGGTTCGTTGGTTGCTTCCATGGCTTCATCAATAGCATCGTTCATCCTAGGTAAAACAGCGTCGAGCAGTTTTAGTGACCTGTCGCTATCGCGGGCGGCATCCAATTCCGCTTTTTTTAACAGGTCTTGCTTGCTTGCCAACTCGATCAACGCGTCTTGCAGTTGAGAAGTCCTGGATTCGCTCTTTTCGCGTTCACGTTGGATCTGGTCCTGTGAAGGAATGGAGTGGTCCGTCTCCTCTTGGTGCTGATCTTTTAACGACGTGTTGCTTTTCGAATTCAGCCTTTCTGTAAGCTGCTTCAGTTTGTCGGTAGCCTTCGCTGCTTGCTTTGCGAGCTCGCTAACGGTTGGCGAAAAATTCGCTAAGGTCGCCCTGGCGTCGTCCAGAATGGGCTTCGCCTCGAGATCGGCCTCAGCCCAAAGCAAAAGGAGCAAACGCATTTCGTCGGCACTCGATACCAGGTTGGTATTGTTCGCATCGCGTCGCGGATTGAGTTTGCTACTGATTTTTTGTGAAAGCTCAGACCATCGCAAGGAATTGTATTTTTCTGCGACCATGGGTGGAAATCCGGCTTCACGCATCCATTGGCTGGCAATCTCCAATCGGAAATTGACGCTGTCCCATTGTTTGGGATTGACCAACTGCCCCTCAAGCGATTTCCATTCGTACTGTTCGATGGCTAACAGCGATTGGACTAGCAATCGGGCTTCTACTGTCTCATGTGCTGATTCCAGAATTCGATAGGCTTTGGCGATCGATTGCGCATCCGTAAAGTACGAACTTGCATTGCGTGGTTCGGCAACCCAGCGTTCGAGAACACCTGCCAATGCTCGATACGCCATGCCCATGTCACTTGCATACATTGCATCAGTAAAGGACCTTCTCTGATGCATATCACGACGATCCAACATTTGGCCCAGTGCAGAAAGCATGGGCCCGGTCACCTCGCCTAGAATTTTCTCGTTTCTGGAGAGCGAGTCGTCGGTGGCAATTGATTTGTCCATGTTCACTTCGATTCGCCGATTATGCCTATCGGAGAATCGTTCGAAAATCGGCCAAAGCGAGCTGCTGCGTGTTAATAGTTCCTTTCGACCGTTGATGGCATCCCAAGTAAGATTGCCTTGCAGGTTAAAGGCCCATCGCACATTCTTTAATTCGGAAACGCTGCGTTCGATTCGAACTCGCAATGGATTGGTGGCTTGTTGGCTTTGGTCTTGCTCCGCGAGATCCCGTGTTTCCATCCGAGTTTGATCTATCCAGAGGTACAAGCCCGCAAGCTTGCTTCTCAAGTCTGGATTTATGTTAGGTTCGATGTCCGTTGCAAGCTTGACGATCGCATCCATGTACTGATTTGCGAACTGTTGAGATCTAGCAAGGACTAAAAAATCAGCGATAGGCCTTCGATCCATCACGCTCTGCTGGTGCTCGAGCAGTTTCGTAAGGTCGTATGTTAACGACGCTTGCAGTTCAAGGCCAATGAACTGCCTATAAATATCGAAGACCCTTTGCGAATTGACGCAGGCTGAATCGTATGATTGAAGAAGTCGATTGGTTTTCTGCTCAAAGTCTTTTTGATGCCAAGCGGCCGCCTGGACATCCGACTTCGAACTAAAATTCGACTGAGGGATTGTTGCAACGAGACAGAAGCTCATCGTAGTAAGCCACTCCTTATCGATTCTTGCAACCAATCGGGTCACAAGCTCTACTTCAGCTTGATCAATACAGCGGCCAAGTTCCTTCATGATCTGTTCAGCTGCGCTTCGCGTCGACTGAGCTGCTTTGGTACTAGCGGCAATCGTTGAACGGATTTCGTCGATCAGTTTGGCACGTTGGTCCATCGGCAAGGTAAAGTCTTTAAGCTTTTCTAATTGGGGGCGCACCTGTGCACGTGACTTGTTTAATGAAACCGAAAGTGCTTCGAGCAGCGGAACAAGCTCGCTGCGGCGGTACAAGCTTTTATGCCGATTTCGATCAAAACCGAGTGAGGCAAAGCTGAACAGAAGGATTGGCGAATGAGCCATGTTGCCCTTGCGATCGATAGCGGTTACTCGCGTCGCAATCGAGTCGCCGCTGCTCGCAGCAAGACCATCCAGATCCCATGTCCAATCCGCATGAGCACGAAAAAAAGGCGTTATCGAGGGAATATCGGCCCGTGCAGTCGACTCGGAAATAACCACCTCAGAATGAGCAAGTTCGGGCTGGATCGGGACCCAAGGGCCACGATTAAGCGACGCTTCATGGAACAGCTTCTTGATGGGCAAATTATCAGAAACGATAGCGGATAAGTTTACAAACTCGTTGGGAGCAACCATGAACGCTTGATTTGGCTTAGGGGAATCGCTCCAAATGGTTTTGCCGTTTGTTGACCATGAAACCACCGGAGGTGAATCCTCTACGGCATCAATCCTGTATCGTGGACTATAGGGATTCTCAATCCGCTTTCCCTGATAATCTGAGTCTGAAATCAATCGCACTTGATACGTGGCATCCTCGTCGACATCCAATGCAGCCGAATACCGTTGGTTGGCATTTGGCGCTAGCTGTAGCGAAGCGTTTGGCTGAACCATCTGAAGCGCGATGACTTCCTTTCGTCCTGAGACGTTGAACTCCATCGCGATACTGGCTTTAGACAGCGTTTGGTTTACATCGATCTCCAGTTGGACGCGACTTCCCTTTAGGACACGCAGGTCACCGCGTGCCTCGGACGCAGAGACTGCTGGGCAAAGTGTGTACAACGGAGGCTCGACGGTACTATGAAAGGCAAGTACTTTTGGGAGAGCAATTGGAGGTAGCTCAAGGATCCTTTTTTGAAGATTTGTCGGTTGATGAAAAGAGATAAACGGGATCATCGCCCGAGCCAACCGTTCTGCAAATCTTGCATCCGGTATGCAGCACGCTGTCAAAACGACCGCAATCATTCCGAACACGGTAAATAGACTTTTCGAGATAGTCCGCCATGGTAAAAGGGTATCGATCTCCAGTCGATCTAACTCGATTGCAACGCTGCGTTCTATCGCATCGATGAAAACAGGGGAACCGGATCGCGTCGTGCCGTCGCGACGCCGCAACTCCACCGTTGCCAAAAGGCTCTCGCGCAGATTGGGACGGGATTGTTCAACCGACCAAGCTAGGCTCTCTAAGCTTGATGGAAAAAAGACTCCGCTCAGTCCAAATTGCCACGCCGAAGCAATCGTGATTGCGTAAAGTAAACAGGTCAGTATCCAACGCCCTATTTCAGATAGCTGATTGGTCCAATCAACCCCAACTAGGATAGCGACACCACAAAGAAACGTGACCACGGCGAACGAGCATCCGCGAATTGCTCGCAGCAACGACTGTCGATTCGAAAAGCTCGCAAGAAATCTCGAAATGATTTCGCGAGGTGGGAGCAAAGGACGCTCTGAGTTTGTGATTATGGACGGTAGAGACTGGCTCATCAAATTAATCCTGCACGCTTTCTTAGATACCATTCGAAGGCTAGGAGTCCAACTATTGTTGCAAACCATGGATAGCTTTGCCACAGCAGTGTCTGGGATTCGACGATTTTACCGGTCCGATATTGCTTGAGCTTCTCTGAAATGGCCGACGCATTATCCAGCATCGCAAACTCTCCGCCAGTTAGCAATGCAGCTTGCCGTAGCGACTCTTGATTGCAAGCAAGAGACTGCATTTCGACATCCACAGGAGGCTGAACAACGAACTGCGTCTGGAGAGTTAAAGCATCCGTAGGGATACCAACCACCTCCAATCGAACCGTATAGCTACCCACTGGCATTGGTCCGAAGGTGGTTCGGTAAAAACCGCGTGCGTCCGGCTCTTGATTGAGTGGGATGGACAAATGACGTTCGCCATCGCGTTCCAAGACTACTTGAACAGACGCATTCTCAAGAGGTTGCGAGTTATCTTGCTTTAGCTTTGCGCGAACGGTGATCAAGTCGCTGTTGGTATAGATTCTCAATCCTGAGTCGAGGGACGCAAACGCATCATTAGTGGCAAACGGAGCTCGCATCGCCCAATTTGCAATCTGATTCCAGAACCGCTGATGGTACAAGTCCGCAACGTTGTATCGCCATCTCCATGTTTCATCGGTCGCGAAATAGATGACTCGGCCCTGCCCGAAAAGTTTGGTAGCAACCAGCGGTAGCAGCGATTTGCTTTCCGCCGTTCCAAGCAATTCAACTAAGGTTTCGGCACCAGGCACCAATTGAAAGGTGCGAATCGATTTCGGAAATTGGAGTTGGGACCAAATCGGGTCGTTTGGCGAATCGGCTCCTCCGAGATGAAAAGCAGGTTGGTTCCGTGCCGACGGAGTAAGTCGCATTGACTGGATCGCGTCTATCTCTGGCGAATCGATTGCGCGAAGGGGTAGCAAGGCCGACAGGATAGATTCTACTGCCGTGTTATCTCTTTCACGGTTGCTATCAATAACGATCAGTCCACCGCCACTGAGGCCTACAAAATCAGACAGCCACGTCTGTTGTTCTTCGCTGAATTCACGAATCGTGTCGAGTGTTACCATGATCAAATCGCATTCGAAGAGCTCGGCCCTCGAATTGGGGAAAAACTCTTGCGCAAAAGCTGTCCGACCGATCGACACGGTCGATTCCCAGGCTGGATCTCGTTCCATTGCGTTTTTGATATACCTCATTTCCCAACCAGCTCGCCGATCAAGGATCAATACGTGATTCTTTCGATCGACGCCCCACAACGAAGATTCAGACATGTTGTTCTCGAGGCTTATTTCTGCTGCGCTGCAATCGATAGAAAAATGGAGATCGATCGGAACCGTTGTAAAATCACTTCCACCTAGCAATCGTTTTTTTGCGTCGTCTACAAGTTGTTCTGCTGGGATGTTAAATTCGATGCGTCGTGGCCCTTGGTCGATCGACTCCAATACTTTTGAGAAAACTTTTCGTCCCAGGTGTGTGATCTCAATTTGGTACTTGGTCCCCACCTTCATTCGCTCTTTGACTAGGACTGAACCTCGCACGCGGTCGGGACGATAAACCCGTCGCGAATGTTCTACCTGAACAATCCCGATGTCCTCTGGTTCTAAGGAACTCCCAACGCCGATCGTAAAAATGGGTACTCTTTCGCTTTCGTAGCGTGACGCTGCCTCTAAAACGCTCATACCCTCATTGCTTTGCCCATCGGAGATCAAGATAACGGCTGCAAATGTATTCGACCGTGCTTCCTTTTCTAAAGTAGTATCTGTTTTATTTTTGGCGGACCTGGAGGCCCCATTCTGACTGATCGTTCTTAAGAGAAACTCGCCGAGTGGCGAATTCGTTCCTTGAGGAGCAATGGATTTAGCTTTGGGCAATGGATCGTTCGCCTGCGAGTCCCAGAGGTACGAATCGTTGCTCGTATCATTGGATGCAACCAGTTCGACTCGATGGAATTGTTTCAATTCATTGAGCCAACCTTGCCCCTTGTTTGCCTTCGGTTCCTGGCCGATAAGCCATTGGAGCGCTCGATTCAATCGTGTGTCTCGCTCGTCATCGACCGTTGACATGCTTTGGGAGACATCCAAAAGCACACGAATCCGACTAAGTTCTCCGGAAAGGCTCCGGTGGAAAAGCGTGGGCCCAGCGAGCATGAACAAGATTAGAAAGAATGCAATGCTGCGGAGAGTTGGAAGTAACCATCGCATTGGATTTGAAAGATGGCAAGACTCTCGCCAATACCAACGCGCAATGCCATACGAAGCTGCAATTCCGGCCAATAAAATGAGCCACCAAGGCCAAGATCCAGAGAATCGGACCGCAGTCATGCGACGGTTCCCTGGGCAACCTGCCGAGACGTGGCTGCTGTTCTGCTTTTCAACCTCGGAGAGAGGCTTTGTTCCAGTGCCATTTCGGCCAGGAAGCAAAATACAAGCGCTGCCCAAACCCAAGTCCAAATTTCACGCCCGTGCCAGTCCGTGTGCGATAGGTTGAGTAACTCCCGTGAACTAGCGCTCACCGTTGCATTGCAGGATGCCGCGAGCAGAGCCAACTCTTCAGAGGAGAGATAGTTTAATTGGGATTCTCTGGCTGAACGCCAATCTTTGGTCTTCACACATGCGACCATGGAGTCCTTGGCGGGGACTTGCTCAATACTTTTTGGCGAAACAATTTTTGGACTTTCAATCGGTCTAGCGACATAAGTGCCTAAGAGCCGAGTTTCGCCAAATCTAAAAATTTGGTCATCGTCCAGCTCTACATTGACTACTTTGCCATCCGGCTTGGTGATGTGGACCTCTTTCTTTTCCTGGATGGCTTTGGGTATTGGCTCACGCATCCGTCGTGTCCAAACTTCACTGGCGAGCAAACTGGTTTCAGGCGGAATTGCGTTGCAAACGAAAGCCGTCAGTTTTTGAATTAGTGGAACATAAACCGAACGAGTGGGCAAATTGGAATCGTCATCATCGCATGCTGTACTAATCCATAGACACCGTCCTTTTCCAATTTTCGATTCCAATATCCAAGCCTGGTCGTCTTCGAATCGCATCGCGACAGACGCATCTGAAGCATTCGTCAAGGACATTGGATCCAGAGTGATTGTCGTTCGATGATCGAAGCGGACACTTGCCAATGATGCCACACTCGCAGACGACAATTCCCGGATGGGGGAGAATTCGATTTGCTGCATCTTGATTCGACCACCAGCTCCCAAAATATCATCCCCCAGCGATGACTTCCATTCGGGACTCTCTGCGGAGATTGCCTGAACCTTTGTGCGAGTGCCAAAATTTGCGATTCGCAATCCGCTGTTGGCTAAAGTTGGCCAAGATTGGTATTGTTCCGTTCGAACCTTATCTCCCATGAATACCATCAGGCCGTTACCCCGTTCGACAAAGTCGCGTAACCATTTTTGTTGTGCATCGTTCACCTCCCCTACATTGCATAGGCAAACCGCTCGATAGTTCGTAAGATGCGATTCACTCAACTCGTGCTGCTGGATTGTTCTTGAGTTAAAGACATCTCCTTTCTCACCCGTTAAGAGCGAAAACGGAGAAAGTGCCAAGCGTAAGAAATCGGTTTCGCTTTGCATGGCTTCGCTTCGTCGATCACCATCCACGAGCAAGATCGAAATCGGCTCTTGAACGACAACGGCAGTTGAAAAACTATTATCGGTCATCAAGTTGTCGTCTCGAAGAATTTGAACTCGGATCAAATGATCACCTACAAGCTTAGGAGACCAGCGAGACCGTATCATGGCTGTCGATGCGGCTGCAATGGAAATTTCTTGTCTCTCGATCTCAAGTTCGTCTACAAATATCGCGACGAGAATAGAATCGCACCTTGCGGCCCCGTGATTCTCGAGCGTTACGGAAATGAAGGTTTCTCGAGCTACAGCAAGTAAATTCGGCGAGACATCGATCGAATTAACGGAAAGATTGGACAGCCGAGAGGATGCGAGAGATTCGCTGGCCGGCCCGACATTCACGAACGAGAGCCGAGGGCACACTGTCTGACTCGCGATTCGTTCTGTCACGTCGGATATTTCTCGGTCCATCAGGTTGGACCATTCGTGCTTTTGGAAATCAGAAATAAGAACTAGTTGCCTTCGAGGATGAGGGCTACTCGCGAGCCACTGAAGTGAAGAGCGGACTGACACTTCCCATCCAAATTCGCCGGCTGGAAGGGTCCGGTCACCGACCTCTTTGAGCTTCAAAACTAGCTCCTCAGGAACTTGTCCACTTAAGGCCTCGGGTGTGGAACCGCCCAAAAGAACAATTGCATTGCTGCCCGATGGAAGCTCTGTGAGAATGTCCGCTGCGGATTGGCATGCCGCAGAAAATATTGTCGAATTTGAAACGCTGCCCTCTTTTTGGATTGTTGCGAACATCGACATCGAGTCGTCTAAAAGGATAGCAATCGACAATGCGTACTGACCATCAGCCGAAAAGGAGGATTGGAGCAGCGGCCTAGCCATGGCTATCGCTAAAAGAACCGGCAGAGCGCATCGAAGCAGCAAAAGTAGAATCTGTTGCCATTGCAATCTTCGCGAGTTCAAATTGCGAGACGATTGCAACAAATGCATCGCACCCCATTCAATGGTCTGATAGCGGCTCCGATGTAGCAAATGAATGATCAATGGGATAGTAAAAGCCGCCGCACCGAAGGCAAGCAATCCATTAAGAAGCGTCATGCACGATTCCTTCGCGTGGCGATATAGTTGGAGAGTACTAAGCTGTAGGATTCTGAAGTGCAAACAGAAACGAGATCCACTCGATTCTGCCGGCAACCTTGTTGCAAACTACGCCGGAACTCGCCAAGATTTTCCAAATAGGCGGAACGCAGGCGCGTTGGATCGACCATGACTTGATCGCTATCCATCTCCAGCGAACGGAACATGGTGCGAGACTGAAATGGAAAATCGATTTCATCATCATCCCAGATTTGAAAAACAACAACTTCTTGGTGGTTGCTTCTCAACAAAGCCAACGACTTGACAATCGCTTGAGCGTCGCCGAAGCAATCGGAAATGATAAAAACGAGACCGCGTTGTTTGCACTGGCTGAGGAGGCTTTGCAAAACAACGCACAAGTCCGTCTCATTACCAGGTTTTGAATTGGCCATGGCTTCGAAGAGCACCTGCAAATGATTAGGCCGACTACGCGGCGGAATATAAGTTCGAATCTTTGAGTCAAACGTGGCCAGCCCAACGGCATCTTGCTGATTGACAAGCAGGTAAGAGAGGCAGGCGGCTAATCGAACTGCAAACTCATGCTTGGAGAGCCCGTTGGAACGGGAGCCGGAGTAACGCATCGAGCCACTTTGGTCAATTACGATCGTGCAGTACAAGTTTGTCTCGTCCTCATACTGTCGAATATAAAGCCGATCTGTTTTACCAAACAGCTTCCAATCGATAGATCGTGTTTCGTCACCGGGTACGTACGGGCAATGCTCCTTGAACTCAATACTAGAGCCGACATGATGCGACCGGTGCAGACCGCCGCTCACCCCTTCGACAACCGTTTTCGCGAGCAATTGCAATTGCGAGACTCGTGAGAGGTCTGGTGCTGACAACCAACGCAACAAGGGTGCTTTCACGTTGAGACGATCTATGTGGAGGCGACTTTGGTAGAGCTTGCTTTCCGACGAGGAAGCTCTTTCAACAGACGGGTGATGATTGAATCTGCATCGATGCCTTCGGCTTGGGCACTGAAGGTCGGCACAATACGATGACGCAGGACGGGTGCTGCAAGCGACTCGACGTCCTCGGTTGTGACATGCAACCGACCGCATAGTAACGCTCGGGCCTTGCTTGCCATGACAATCTGTTGGCATGCTCGAGGTCCAGGTCCCCATTGCACTAGCTGAGGAACCCACTTTGGAGCATCTGATTCTTTGGGTCTTAAGGCTCGAACCACATCGAGGACGAATTGCTTGGTGTGTTCGGGGAGCGGCACCAACCGCACGATATGCTGGAAACGAATTAGCTCGGGACCTGTGACAACGGGTGTGATTTGACCGACGCCAGAACCGGTGGTGCGCTCGATGATTTCCCCCTCCTGTTCTCGGGTCGGATAATCGACGATGGTTTGAAACAAAAACCGATCGCGTTGGGCTTCGGGGAGAGAGTAGGTCCCTTCCTGTTCGATGGGGTTTTGGGTTGCTAGGACAAAAAAGGGCTCAGAAAGTTTATATGTTTTACCACCCACAGTTACCGAGTGCTCCTGCATGGCTTCTAGCAGTGCGGCTTGGGTTTTGGGTGGTGTGCGATTGATTTCGTCGGCAAGTAGGATTTGCGTAAAGACTGGCCCTTTTGCAAAAGCGAGGTGTCGGCTACCGGTTTCCGATTGCTGAATGATATCGGTACCGGTGATATCCGCTGGCATGAGGTCAGGTGTGAACTGAATACGATGGAATTTCAAATCCATGGCTTGGGCAAGCGACCGGACCATCAGGGTTTTGGCTAATCCTGGGACCCCTTCGAGCAAACAATGGCCGCCAGCAAGGATTGCGATAAGGAGCTGCTCGACGGTTTTGTCTTGGCCAACGATGACCTTGCCAATTTGGTAACGTATTTTTTGAAAGGTTTCTTGAAGCGTTTTTGCTTGTTGCAAATCGTCATGGTTTAGGGGCGAAACAGGCTGATTCATGAAACCAAATTTTAAGGGTGAGGAAGCTAATTCATAGCGTATAGGTAGCACCGAAGATTTATTGTAATCATTTCGCTAGTGAGCCTAGATAGAGTTAAGCCTAGTAAATAGAAATTTCCAAGATCGCGAAACAGTGAGCGAATGGGATATAGTTAAGCGATTGGTAGGAACGAATCGACCGTAGCATGGCCCCAGGCAGGTCGAACAGCCTGGTCATCCTCCCCAAGGGCGGGTGACTTAACGAGGAAAACCCAAATGAGCGGCCAAGGCTCCACCGGAAATGTTATTAGCGCGATTGCAAGTTTTATTTATCCTGGCTTGGGGCAATTATGCCAAGGTCGCATTATGGCTGCAGCGATTTTCTTTTTCTCTGCGACTTTACTTTGGCTTGTTCTGCTCGGCTGGATCATGCACATTTGGGCAACCGTCGATGCAGCACGCTATCGCAACACTTATTTTGCATAGTGCATATCCACGCGCCTTCACTCTATTTTCAAAATTGCTGGCCGCCGGCGGCGGCCAGCAATTTTGAAAATAGGAATTCTGGGTAGGCACGATCTGGTTCCCAAACTCTCTCACCCACGAGAGAAGCTCGTGGGAGTCGTACAAAAAAATTGTGGGGTATAACAAGGCCTCTAGCCTGTGATTTTACGCCCACAGGCTAGAAGCCTACCCCTATCTTATTTTTCGCACGACGCTGAGTCGTTTGGTAGCCTAGAAAGCATTCTTGGAATCTCGGGCAGTTGTTCTGGCCCGTTCAATATCCATATTGAGCTGCGACAACAATTGCTCTTTGGAATCGAACTTCTGAACGTCGCGAAGCTTCGCGAAGAATTCGATTGCAATTTCGTGATCGTAGAGATCGCCAGCGTAACCAATAATGTGAGCTTCAACCTTCACGCGGGCTTCACCGAAGGTTGGATTTGGGCCAATGTTGATCGCGGCAGGCATGCCGATAGGGCTCGGTGTGGAAAGAGAATTTTTTTTGCTTCCATTACAGCCCGTGACCCGACCTGCATAAACTCCGATTGGAGGACAAAGGACTGGAATGGTTTCAAGGTTGGCAGTTGGGAATCCCAAAGTTCGACCGCGCTGTGCTCCACGGCTTACGATACCAGAGATGCGATACGGCTCGATGAGGAGACGATTGGCGCCAGCGATGTCACCTGCCTCAAGGAGCGAACGAATACGAGTACTGGATATCCATTCTCCTTGATCCTGTTGTGGCTCGAGCAATGAAAAACGCAAACCATGCTCGTTGCATAGTTGCTTTAAGAGGAAAACATCGCCCCGGCGGTGCTTGCCGAACTGAAAGTTTTCGCCTTCTGCGATAGCTTTTGCTCGTAGTGATCGAACGACGATACTTTCGAAAAACTGCTCTGGTTCCAAATCCAAAAGCTGTTTGGATGTCGGATAAACGATGACGAAGTCGATGCCAAGCTTCGTCAGCAGTTCTTTCTTTCGCTCGATGCCTGTGAGCGAAGCCGGGGCAAAGTCGGGACGCAGCAATCGCGATGGCGGTGGATCAAACGTAAAGACCACGGCAGGACCCGATACTTGGTCAGCAAGCTTGCGAAGTTGCTGAAGGATCGCTTGGTGGCCGCGATGCACACCATCAAAATTTCCAATCGTTAAAGCACCACCTTGAGCAACTGGTGGAAAAATGGCATTCGAATCTATCTGTAAATTCATTCGATCGTCAACGAGGCTGGAAGGTGGGTTGATTCGTGGAGTTCACGATCGTTATCGCTTTTCGAAAAGCTTGAACTTTTCCAGTACCAGAGCGAAATGACCAGTGGAATCACTATGCCAGCCATGATATCCGAAAAGAAATGGGCATTCGACACGATCCGTTGCAGGCAGGCCATGGTGGCCAGGGACGCGAAAATCCATTTCCCACGCGGATAAACCTGCGACAAACCAATTGCGAAGGCAACGGCGACGGCCGCGTGACCGGATGGGAAGCTGCGAAGTTGTTCGTCAAACCAGGATCCCGTCCCGGGTGTACCCCAAGTTTGCCAACTAGATAGGATTTCTATTTCGGACTGGTCTAATGAATGTGGCCGGTACCTTGGAACGATTAACTTTGCCGCATTGGCCGCAATCCCGCAAATCAATGTAAAGAATGCCGCCTGCCATAATTTCAGTCTGTTTTTAACATCGATCCATAAAAGGGTTGCGAATATCACAATGCCACCACTGGAGTGGGCAAAGGTTTCGGAAAGACCGATCGCTTTTTTTAGATCTCCCGGAATTCTAATGTTTTGAAAGGACTGAGAAATCTCGATGTCCGACGTCTGGCAAGCCAATCCGACAGCACAAGCCGTGATCGCCCCAATTGCCATACTCGTTTGAAATGTGCGCTGACTATGCATCCAGGGATTTTGATCGTGTGAGGGAAAAAATGCAAATCGACTTTTTTGGGCTTATCGTAGCTGATTTCTCCAGAGATCAACAAGCAGCTTGTTTCAACATTTCTAGCCAGACGTCCCGAATAATATCGTCCAGGAAGAGAGTCGGAGCGTAGTGGATCGTTTGTCGGATGCGTGCTAGATCGGGCACTCGCCGCCTGATATCTTCGAAGTCTTCATCGTATGCCTCAGAATAGGATTGAAAATGAATGGCTGCCGCCGGGTTCACGATGGCCACAACTCGTTTCGCCATTTCAAGAATGGAAATCGGTTGATCGGCACCGATATTGTATATTCGGCCAAAGTTGCTCTCTGTCTTCATCAGTGTCATCACAGCACCGACGACATCCGACACGTGAGCAAAGCACCGTTCCTGCAGTCCGTCATCGTGCACAACCAGTGGCTTACCAGCCATTGCTGCTTCAACAAACCTTGGCAGAACCATTCCATAAGCGCCTGATTGGCGGGGACCAGACACATTAAAAAAACGACCGATCACGATGTTCATGTTGCATTCTCGCACACATGCCAAAGCGAGGAACTCATCGATTGCTTTGCTAGCGCCGTAACTCCATCGCGGTTTTGTTGTCGCACCGAACACCAAGTCATCGCTTTCACACCAGATGCTCTTGGGGTTCTTTCCGTACACTTCGCTGGTGCTAGCTAAAAACATCGAGACCGATCGGCCTGACAAATGGATTCGACGAAGTTCTTCGAGCAATAGTTGGGTTGGGTAAATGTTTCGATGTATTGTTTGGATAGGGTGCTTGGCGATTAAAGCCACCCCTACTGCGGCTGCAAGGTGGTATACCACATCCACATCTTGGCAAACCTCATGAACAAGCTTGGGATCGCCAAGATCGGCATGAATCAGTCTCAATTTTGGATGATCTATGACACGGCTCAAATTGCCTCGCTGCCCCGTACTCAAGTCGTCAACGATTGTTACATGATTGCCCGCTTGCAACAATCTTTCCGATAAATGTGAACCGATGAATCCATTGCCACCCGTTACGAGAATTTGCATTGAAAGAATCTAGTTGGGACGAAGTAGGGAATAGGTGGCGGCGAAAACGCAATCACCGACTTTTTTTTTAAGATGTAGCGATCAGGCGAGATTTGCCTGGCAGACGTTGATAGCCAAATGAAAACCATTCACGCTTCCGGTAAAATTTTCCGATTGAATTCTATTACGGTAAACTACCGTCCTGGTTCGGCCAACACCGCCGTGGACCTTTGTTAGTAATTGGATAGCGAATACGGCCCCTTTAGCGTCACAATTGGGATAACTATGGAAAACCAAAATCGAATAGCCGCCGACCGCCAAACGGCAATTACAACACGAAAAGCTTCGAAACGGTTACTTGTAGCATTCCTGGCAACCGGTTTCATGGTAACCCCAGCTCTGGGGCAGCAAAAGGGCGTTCTACCCAAAAACACGCCAAGCAAGCCCACTCCGTTAGCTGGCAAGCCTAGGGAATCCGCTACCGATCAGTTTTCTGATAAGGAAAAACGTCAAGAAAAAGCGAGGGAGGTTTACGCGGATGCTGCAAATGCTCAAAACAATGGCGCCTTTCCGATAGCGATTGAGCAGTGGAACAAATTGCTAAAGGAATACCCCGCCGATCCGTTGGCATCGAGCGCACGCCATTTTCTTGGCATTTGCTACCTGCAGCAGGAAAAGCCAGATTTCCAGGCTGCAATTGAGCAATTCAGGATTTCACTTAAGGACACCAAGGTAAAGCAACGCGAGGAATCGCTAGTCAACTTGGGTTGGTGCCTCTATCAACAAGGGATTTTGGCCGACGGCAATGATCGCAAGCAATCCCTCAGCGAATCTGCCAAGGTTCTCTCGGCGTTGATTGAAATGTATCCGGATGGTAGCTTCGCTGACAAAGCGATGTTTTATGCGGGTGAAGCTGAATCTCGATTGGGCAACCTGGACAAAGCGAATTCGCACTACAGTCAGCTATTACAGAATCACTCCATGGACACCTCGACGGTCCGTCCTGACGCCTTGTTTGGGCTAGCACTTACATTTGACCAGCAGCAACAACCAATACTTGCGAAAGAAAACTACGATGCTTTCCTTGCAAAGTATACGGCGCATCCTCTTTCAAAAGAAGTGCGTCTGAGGGCTGCGGAAATCGCCCTTCAGGACGATTTGGTAGAAGAAGCAGTTCAATTGCTGAAGCAAGTCGTCTCGAGTAAGGACTTCGAGCATAGCTCAAACGCGGACTACGCACTCTATCGATATGGTTTTGCATTGGCAAAGTCAGGCAAGTTTAAAGAGTCTACCGAAATCTATCAAAAGCTTGCAACTCAATTTCCCAAATCACAATACTCGCAAAACTCATCTTTGGCCGCAGGTCAAACGCTGATGCGTGACCAGAAGTATGACGAGGCCTTAAAGGCGTTCGCACTTTTGCTCGCTGCCAAAGGCGAACAATCTGCTGAAGCAGCACACTGGATGTGCCAAATCGTAATCGTTCAAAGCAAGCCGGCGGATGCGATTCCGATTGCTCGAAAAGCGCTCGAGTGGGGCAGCAAAACATCATCGGCAGTGTTGTTAAAGATGGATCTGGCAGATGGGCTCTCCACCATCCCAGACGGCAAGGCGGAGGCTCGGACACTTTATGAACAAATCGCAGTCGAAAACCCAGATGATACAATAGCGCCGAGAGCAACCTACAACGCTGCGTTCGCCGCCCTATCTGTCGGCGCCCAAGCGGACGCACAAAGATGGAGCGAAGCGTTTGCAAAGCGGTTTCCAAATGATCCACTCGCTTCCGATGTTGCATACATACGGGCTGAATCGACTCTTCAATTAGGCCAATACGAATCGGCAGCAATCGCGTTTGAGCAATTGATCACGTCTGAGCCAATAAACCCAATGCGATCATCCTGGGAGTCTCGTCTCGCCGCCGCACAGTATTTGAGTGGCAAATATGAAAAGGCCATTGAAATCACGTCCAAAGCAATCACGGAAGAGCACGATCCGCTCGCTCGTGCAGAGTCACTGTTCCTGCAGGGAGCAAGTCTAATGAAACTTGAAAGATTTGAACAGGCGATCGACGCGCTCCAAAAATCAAATCAATTAAATTCGAGATGGGGGCAAGCTGACGAAGTTCTCGTGATCTTGGCTGACGCACAAAACACGATTGGTAAGAAAGAAGACGCAAAAAATACGTTGCAGAAAATACTTAAAGAGTATCCCAAAACCCGCTTCAAACCTCAAGTTGAATTTCGATTGGGACAACTCTCTGCAAGCACCAACGATTTCGAGCGAGCATTGATCGAGTACGATTCCGTGCTGTCAACTACGAAAGACAAGTCGCTGCTCGATTACGCTGCATATGGCAAAGCATTTATCCTAATTCAAAAGGAGCAGTATGCATCTGCTCTACCACTCCTGGAGCCCATTGCACTCGATACTCGCGAAGATACGGTCGGTTACGAATCGAGAGTAGCAAAGGCAATTTGCCTGCGTCAGATCGGCAAGACCAATGAGGCGATCCAGGTACTCAGCCTACTGTTGCAAGCCAAGCTTCCTGCTGACTTGCGCCCCAAGGCACTCTATGAACTTGGCCTTGCATACAGTGCATCAGAACAGCTAGAGGCCGCGATTACAGCGTTCCATAAACTAATTGATACGCATGAAGACTTCCCATCGCTTGACAAAGTGCATTATGAACTCGCTTGGGCCTTGAGGTCCCAGGGGAAAATGGAGGAAGCCAATCAAGTCTTCCAGGCGATGGCTTCGAAGTATCCAGAGAGCTTACTCGCAGCAGAAGCATATTTCCATATTGGTCAAGCCGAATACGAAAGCTCTAAATTCGATCGAGCAATCAAAGCGTACACGGTCGCAGCCACTCGGAGCGTCGACTCCAATCTTCAAGAGAAGTCGCTCTACAAACTGGGCTGGGCATTTTTCCAGCAAAAGCAGTATGACCTAGCTATTGATCAATTTCGAAAGCTGACTAGGGAATTCCCAAAGGGAAGCTTGCTGGTCGACTCGTCATTCATGGTAGCCGAGTGCATGCTCAAACAGGAAAAATACGTGGACGCATGGCCACAATATGGAACAGCTCGCCGTATGTTAGAGATGGCCGCCGATCCTGATAGCGTGAGCGAACAGGTCAAAGCGATGGTGTATTTGCACGGCGCTCAATCAGCGCGAGAACTCAAAAAATGGGGTGATGTTGAGAATTGGATCGGAGCCATGAGGAGTAAAGTTCCAAACTCGCCGCTACTACCAGCAGCAAAATACGAACTCGCGTACGCTCGACAGCACCAGAAGAAGACCACGGAGGCCATTCAACTTTACAGCGAAGTCGCAGAGGAGCAACGCAATGAGATCGGAGCTCGGTCACGATTCATGATGGGCGAAGTATTCTATGCGGACCGCGAGTTTGCCAAGGCTATATCGGAGTTCCAAAAAGTGATGTTTGGATACGGCGGCACACAGGCGGCGGCGGATATCAAAAACTGGCAAGCCCGATCTGCCTTCGAAGCGGGTCGTTGCAGCGAAGTGCTGATCGCCGACCAAAAAGGAGACCGGAAGAAGAAATCTGTGGACTCGGCCATGAAGTTCTACGAATTCGTTGTCAATAACCACGACGGCCATTCGTTGTCAAAGCAAGCCGCTCAGCGGTTGAGCGAATTAGGGAAACTTTAAGGTGGAATGGCGGTCTCCGCCGTGATTTCTCGGTGGGGACTCAATGCTCAAACAGGCCTCGATAAACACCCTCGCGCAACTCGCAATGCGTTCGGTTGTGGATACCAATGCGCATCAAGTATCGTTTTCTGCCGAACCAATTCCGCCATTTGAATGCAAAGCATGGCGATCTAATGGGTTTAGTGATACGGCAATCTATCAATTGACCTCGGACCTGGGCTCCATTGCGATTCGGAGTTGGCCGAACCGATTCGATACACCGTCTAAAGTTGCATTCTGGTCGGATGTCAACGTTGCCTTTACCCAGGCCCCCGGAAGCTTGATAGGGCTTGGAGCTTCGAACGCCATCCCCTTTCCAGGTCTGTACCATTGGCGTCCTCCGGGAGAGCCCTTCGATTTGCTGCTCCGATTCGAAGATCAACTCTGGACTTTAAGCGACTGGGTCCAAGGGCAACCCATTGCACAGGAGAACGTTGATAAAAATCTGGTCCAGCATCTGGCAGCCGTTCTGGGGCAGTTGCATGCGATCTCTTGCGAGACGCTAAACTCGGAAGGGTTACCGACTGACCGGTATCCTATGCAATCCAACTCCATTCGCGAGCGATTGGAGTCCTTGAATTCTCTCAATCACGGCGTGCTGAATGCAATCGATGAAAACTCATTTTTCACCAATCACAATTTATTGGATCGAGTAAAGCATTGCATTGCCATTGTTTTCGAGAGAAGACCTGATTGGCAGCGGTTCCTGAAGATTTGCGATGGGCAATCGCGAACTTGCCATTGGATCGTGCGAGATTTATGGCGAGAGAATGTGCTGCTAGATGACTCGCAACGTTTTTCTTCGATCGTTGATCTCGGGGCGAGTCGCTACGATTGGCCAGGTTTGGATTTTACGAGACTCTTTGGCAGCTTGTCCTTTGATTCAAAAAACGAGCTGGTAGTGAACGCAAACCAGAACGAAGATCTTTGGGCGGTTGCCTATGCAGCTTACACATACGCACATTCCAACCATGCAATTATTTCTCTCGACGAATGCAGAATGTTGCATCTCGTTTCCAATGGACTCGCTATTTTGCAATGGGTACAATGGATCAAGGAAGGAACCTTTGATTTCAAGAACGCAGGAAAGACCCAGCGTGTCTCAGACCGCATCTCCGAACTCTGCGACCAGTTTCTAGCCGGGCAACTTGTGCGATAGGCTATCGGCCTACTATTTTAATACTTTCACATTCCTATGCAAACAATCGCTATGATGATTGTCACTGCTGGTAACGCGGCTGTACTTGCGTTCCTATCATTCGAGTTCCCGTTTCCTAAGGAAAGACAATCCCAATGTTCAGAGTTATTTTCCTGCTAGGTTTAGTGATTCAAATTTACGCCAACAGTACATTATCCGCTCAACAACCCCGAGCCGAGGAATACGCTCTTCATCCTGATTCATTACAGAAGCCTGGTGTGCCCGAAGGAACGGTATCGCATGGAACGTGGAATGAATCGATCGTTTTCCCAGGTACGGTTCGGGATTACTGGATTTACACACCCAAACAATACGATGGCTCGAAGCCTGCCGCATTGATGGTATTTCAGGATGGAGGTGGTTATGCCAAGCGCAATGGAGGAGCAAATGTTCCAAACGTCTTCGACAATCTCATTAGCAATGGAGAGATGCCGATTACCATAGGATTGTTTATTAATCCAGGCGTTGTGCCAGCCAAAGACGACAATAGCCAAGCTCGTTTCAATCGGTCTTTCGAATACGATAGTGTCGACGATCGCTATTCGAAATTTCTCATTGAGGAGTTCATTCCGATGATCGAGAAGGAACACCACCTAAAACTAAGTAAGGATCCAAACGACCGTGGCCTTTGTGGCTCAAGCTCAGGGGGAATTTGTGCGTTCAATGTTGCTTGGCAAAGACCGGATGTGTTTCGTCGGGTATTTACGACGGTCGGCACCTATGTCGGGTTACGAGGTGGACATGAGCTTTCCACGCTGATTCGAAAGGCGGAACCAAAACCACTACGCATCTATCTACAAGATGGGTCGAACGACAACAATATCTATGGAGGTGACTGGTGGATGGCCAATCAGGCTATGCTACGGTCGCTCGAGTTCTGCGGTTACGAAGTGGAACATGCTTGGGGTACCGGTGCTCATAGTGGTAAACACGGTGCCGCCATTTTTCCTGATGTGATGCGATGGCTTTGGAAGGATCATGGTAAGGCGCCTGTGTCGACTCATCTCGAAAAATCTAAAAGCGAAGCCACCAAGTTCCTTATCGAAGGAGAGGACTGGGAACTAGTCTCCTCAGGACATCAATGGGCTGAAGGCTTAGCCTTCACCGACGATGGAACACTGTATTTTTCGGATGTTCCTGCGTCCAAATTGTATCGCGTGACACCCGATGGCAAGCAATCATTGATCGTCGAGGATACAGGCGAGGCCAACGGCATCGCGTTGGGGCCTGACGGGAAATTGTACGGTGCCTCAAGCAAGGCCAAGCAGATTCGTGCTTGGGACTTGAAAACATTGCAGATGGAGGTTGTGGCGGAAGGAACGAATAGCAACGACATCGTCGTGCGACATGATGGCACCGTTTATTACACAGATCCAGCCGCCGGAAAGATTTGGATGATCGACGGCAAAACGCGGCAACGGCGTGAAGTGGATAATTTTCGTGACTGCAACGGGATTGCTTTGAGCGCTGACCAAACTCAATTGTTTGTTGCCCACTTTTCTGGACGCTTTATCTATACATTCTCCATTGCCGATGATGGTTCTCTTAAAAACAAGCAGCCCTACTTTCACATGGATATTCCCACTAATGATCCGTCGGGGCACCTCGATGGGATGTGCGTAAGTACCGATGGCTGGTTGCTTTCGGCAACCGAGGTAGGCGTTCAAATTTGTGATCAACCTGGTCGCGTGCATTTGATCATGCCATTGCCATACGGCTCGAAACGGCCTTGCTATGTCCGTTTTGGAGGGTTAGACAATAAAACGTTATATGTTGCCAACGTCGATAAGATCTGGAAACGCAAAACGCAACTTGCAGGTGCCAAGCCCTTTGCGCCGCCGGTCAAGCCGCCCAAGCCTCAATTGTAAGTCAAACTAAAACAATTTTTAAATCGGCTCACCCGCTGTGAGCTTCAGTTTGCCTATCGCGTGTGGAGAACACTTTACGTTGGTTCGATCTCGTCTGTTTCGACGACCGTTACGCCGCGCAAACCGTCCATGTCAATGACGGTACCTGGCTTTAATACTTCGAGTCGCAGAGTATCCGAGTCGATTTCCGGAATGCATGCCATCACATACGATTTACCAAGAACTCCGATGCGACCGCTTGGAACTTGGACGACTAGCGCTGTTCCTTCGTCGATCCCGAAGCCAATGAGGGTCGGTTCAATTTTGAGAGTTTTGGCCATTCGTTGCATTCGGTTTCGATAGAAAAAATGTTGGTCAACAACAGAGTCTTTGAGCAGATCCAATCCCCGGCACAGCTTTGGCACGGTTTTCCCTTCCTCGATCATTACTTTCGTCATTATCGCTGCCCCGGCAGATGTCCCGCCGATGATGCCGCCCCGATCAAGAAGCTCTTGCAATCTAGTCTCGGTTTCGGTGTCGGCATAAAGGTTTCCCAACCAGGACTGATCTCCACCGCTAAACCAGACTGCTGTTGCATTCCTCAGCGGTTCAGCAAAACACGGGTCATTCGCCTTCTCGCGTGAGCAAGCTTGAATAACTCGCATGGATGCGAATCGCCACCCACGCCATTCGTCTTTCAGACGCTTTGAATCCTCTCGCGTTGCTTCATAAGCAGGAATAATGACGAGTCGGCCCTTCTGACCGCCTGCCAATTCCCAGAATCTCTTGTTAACAATCGGTGGCATTTCTCCACCACCGGCTATCAAAAGCGTTCCACCACGAAATCGACCGAGGAATTCTGGCTCGTCCGGTGTTTCCGTTCCGACGTACCAGACACCGGCCAAAACCAAAAAAATTGAAAGACTGGCCACAGCAATGCCTGCGAACCAAAAGTGAGGGGATTTAAACGAAATCCACGCACAACGACCTTCGATCAAGTTCCGAATGGACATGATGGGTGCTTCAGAGAAGAGGGTTTGGACCAGAAAGCCGAAAAGGTGGGTCGGATGAGAATGGTCTCTTCTTCTCACCAACCCCAGTGTTAGCCCCGCCCAGATTGGAAGTCGATAGCGAAGTCAACGTCACTTCGACAAAGTACGCCAAAAAAAGGAGCGACAAAAAGCACTCTTAGGAGATACGCCATCGACGGTTGAGCGGTTTGAAGAATAGAATTAACTACCAAAGGATTGAGAAATTAATGTTTTTTCATTTTGCCCACATGCCCTTGGCAAACAGTAATGTCCAACTGAATTCAATGCTTTCTCAAAGATCTCTGTGCCTCCGCGTTTCAAAATAGGTAATATACGAATGGTCGCTAGCCTTTTAAAACAGCGTTCAAAATCGGACGTGCCAAGAATTATTCTCGGGGATCAAAATTCAAAACGAATTCAAATGAGACATATTGCAATAGTCGCCCTTTTAAGCGTTTGTACTTGTACCGCCGTTCGAGCTGAGAATTGGGGGCATTGGCGAGGGCCAACTGGCAACGGGATGGCTCTCAATGCCGCTCCACCAACCCAATGGAGCAGCGTCAAGAACGTCAAATGGAAAGTCGAAGTACCAGGTCGTAGCTCCGCATCGGCCATCGTTTGGGAGGACTCGGTCTTCGTCGTGACTGCAGTACCAACCAGCAAGAGTGTTGGACGAATTCCGAATCTGGACTTCAAGCTGCTTTGTTACAATCGAAAAAATGGGGAGTTGCGTTGGCAAAAAACAGCCGTCGTCGCGACACCGCATGAAGGCACACATGAAACCAACAGTTTCGCGTCCGCTTCACCCTGTACTGACGGCCAACACGTTTACGCGCATTTCGGATCGCGTGGGCTTTACTGCTACACGATGGATGGCAACCTCGTATGGAAGCGCGACGATTTCGGGAAGATGCAAACACGGAGCAATTTCGGCGAAGGTAGTTCTCCAACACTTGTAGGCGAAAAGATTCTTGTGCCTTGGGACCACGACGGACCCTCTGCACTTTACGCTTTGGACAAGCTGACAGGCAAAACGATTTGGAAGACGCCTCGAGATGAGCCAACTTGCTGGGCAACCCCGTTGGTCGTCGATAATGACGGTAGGAAACAAGTCGTTATGAACGGTCAAAATTTTGCGAGGGCCTATGATCTAGAAACAGGAAAAGAACTATGGCGGTGCGCTGGAAAGTCGGAACGGCCCGTTTCATCGGCAGTCGCCGATAACGGACTCGTTTTTGTAGGGGGTGGCCACAAGGGATTCTTTCTCGGTGCGTTTCGTATGGATGGAAAAGGGGACATCAAAGGGACTGACAAAGTGGTGTGGAGTATGGATCGTGACACACCCGATATTGGATCCCCGCTCCTCTCGTCTGGACGACTTTATTTTTACAAAGGAAAGTCAGGACAACTGTCATGCGTTGATGCCGCGACTGGCAAACCTCATTATTTGGCAAGTAGAATTCCGGGAGTTGAAACGACCTACGCATCTCCAGTGACTGCGGGTGGATACGTCTACTTGACCGCAAGGAACGGTACCACGGTGGTCATCAAGGATGCTAACGAACTTAGTATCGTTGCAACAAACTCCGTTGGTGAAACCGTCGACGCGACCCCATCTCCGGCAGGCAATGAGTTGTTCCTGCGAGGTGAAAAGCATTTATTTTGTATCACGGCTGCCCCCTAGTTGCCGATCGCCACGTGAACGTCGCAATTTTGACCGCAAACCGGTCGATTCTTTTTTACACGCGAATCAAAGCTATCGGTCCAAACATGCAAACAGACTTCGAAGCATTGATTCGTAAGCTCTATCCGGCCATACGAGCTTTGGTACTTTTTGTGATCGGTTTTACCGCTACTTACTGGGAAACGAGCGTTTCAGGCAAAGACTATCTCTTGACGATTGGTGGCGGCTACGAACCTGCTGGCAACCAAGCTTCGCTCGAAGCGAACGTCCTTTTCTTTCAGGAGGTTGTCACCGAAAAATATCCAGGCGGTGTAGAGCATCAGATTTTCTTCGCCGACGGAGCAGACTCTCAAGAAGACTTGCAGGTGATGGCTCCAAGGACGGATCCAGCGTCGCCAGCAATCGCTCTGCTCGACGCCGCATTCGCCCTCGACCGGCCGAGTTTGAGTTATCGAAATCATGAGGTTCCTAATATAAGTGGCCCGATTAGCCCTAGGTCGATTCAAAGTGGATTAGACGAGTTCGCCAAACGATTGTCGGATGGAGACAGATTGATAATCTACGTCACTGCTCACGGAGGACCGGCCAGTGGCAAAGATCCAATGAACACATCCATTACTTGTTGGCGAAAAGAATCGCTCAGCATGCGGAAGTTTTCCGACTGGCTTGATCGGCTACCAAATAGTGTCCCTATCGTGCTTGTAATGGCACAATGCTACTGCGGCGGATTCGCAAATACCATGTTTCAGGGGGGCGATCCAAGCAATGGATTCTCAAAAGCGGTGCGGGTTGGATTCTTTGCCCAGCGCTTTGATTTGCCTGCCGCAGGTTGCCGACCCGATATTGAAAATGACGAAGAGTACAGCAGTTATTTCTGGGGTGCCTTTTTGGGCCGATCTCGAACTGGGAAATTGGCAGAGGGAGTCGACTGCGACCTCAATGGTTGCGTCTCCTTAAATGAAGCCCATGCCTATGCGGTCAAAGCTAGCCGTACGATTGATATACCACTCCGGAGTAGCGATATGTTCTTAAGACACTATAGCCGGATCGCAGGTTATGACTCGACCCGTATTAAGGGTAGCCCGTCTGACAGCGAAAAGTCCGGTAGCGAAAAGTCCGATAGCGATCTAGGGCTATCCCATTTCACGGGAGATCTCACGGACATTTCTACCTTGGGAACTCCTGACCAGCGCGTAATTATCGAGGCTCTTGCAATGCAGCTCGGCTTGCCACTCGATGCCGAAGTTATCGAAGTCATTCAAAAGAATAAAGCACAGTCCGAGGTTTATCAACAATCGCGACTTACTGCGGGTCGGCGTGGCCCTGGTGGAGCCGGTGGACGCGGTTCTCGGAATTCCGGACGGCGGGAATTTCAACGCCAGATCATTGAAAGCTGGCCAGACCTCGAGAACCCGAAGGACTGGAAGGATTTGCCGTGGCTGCGCGGTGAGGAAGGTGGAACGATTTTCGATGAACTTCGTCAACTCCCCAGTTTCGGGGCTTACCAGAAAAGTCTAGAGGATCGTCGCTTAGCACGAGAGAGAGCGACCGACGCGGAGCTGAAGGGCGTTCAATTCCGTCGTCTCGTTCATACGATGGAGAGCATCGTCCTAGCCCAAAATCTTCCTCGTTTGGTCAGCCCGGATTTGCTCCAGCGTTTTCAAGCGATCGTCGATCTCGAATCTTCTTTGTTCAATCCGTCAGACGACCGGCAGCCCTAAAGGGACATTCCCCCTCAACTTTTTTAAAAAAATTGCTTGTCGTCCACTTGCAACTGCTGTTTTAACACGCCAGCACACCGACACTGTTTACGTAGGGTCGTTGGGTGCTGGCTGAACTCCATGCACCGAGCACCATTCACCGAGCAAAGAGGGGCGGAGGCGATGCAACTTTCTATCGAGCCGAACAACGGCATTCCAATCTACGAACATCTTGTGCGGCAGATCAAATACGCGGTCGCAGAAGGGGTGCTTGTGCCAGGACAAGTTATCCCAAGTGTGCGGGATATGGCTAAGCAGTTGACCGTGAACCCAAATACTGTCCAGCGAGCCTATTTCCAACTTCAAAACGAAGAGGTGCTGCAGTCGCTTCGCGGTCGCGGCGTGGCTGTGTGCGAGGGAGCAAAGAAACAATGCATTGCGGATCGGCAGCAGATTTTGGCCGAGCGTCTGGCGGCGGTGCTCGATGAAGCGATACGCGGCGGACTGGATGAAGACCGCTTGCGAACCATGTTTGAAAAGGCACTCAAAAACGCAATCCGAACTGGAGACAAACAATCATGATCGAAGTAATCAGTGTCAAAAACGTCTGCAAACGCTTTGGCAAACGAACGGTGCTGGACAACGTTTCCTTGAAGGTGCCGAGCGGCGTTGTCTTTGCTTTGCTGGGCGATAACGGAGCCGGAAAATCCGCGTTGATCCGCAGCATGCTGGGATACACCAAACTCAATAGCGGCAGCATCTCGGTCTGCGGACTGGATCCGCTAAAACAGCCACTTGAGATCCGACGCAAGGTTGGCGATGTCTCCGACGCTCCGGGCCTTTACGAATAGATGACCGTCGCACAAGCAGGATGGTACGTATCCGGCTTTTATCCCGAGGGGGTTCTTGAGAGCCTACGGTGGTTCTCACTAAATGAGCCAGTCCTGACGGATACCTTGCCTCGCATGAGTATCCTTTCCCGATCGAGTGGTCTCGCACTGAGGGAACGTTTTGCGCAATGACGTTTTACGGGTCGAGGCCAGCATCTCTTTCATACTAATACTTCTTCAAGTCCTAAATTTGGGGATGACCACCGTGTAGAACGGCACTCCGTGCCGTTTTTCTCGGCACGGAGTGCCGCGCTACTCTTTGTTGCAACACCACTTTTCTCCTCACGTGCGCCTGCAGGCGAATGTGAAGAAAGTAGGAGTCGATCATCAGTCTGCCGGATTAGGGTTTTAAGAGGGTGCTATTCCGAATTGCGAAGGCATCTAAGTTGGGCTAATCGAGTTTCAACGGAATGCCCACGACTGTCGCGGGTAACACAATTAAAAGTAATTCCCAACCTCGGTTCATTTTGTGTTCAACCACTACTGGGAAGCGATTGAATCACCGATCCAATCTGCGATTTCACTCCGGTTCGTGACTCATCTTGAGCGTGTTGGCTGGAACCATTTTCTCGTTTGCAGCGTCCCAACCCATCATTTGGCTAGTTCGCCAGCTTTCATTGGCCATGTTCACTGCGACAACACCCGCCATTCCTAATTCGATTGGGCAGTTGAGCGCCTCTCCATTGCGAAGATGATTGTGCAAATTGGTGTGGTGAAGATTTTGGTCTTCGCCACCGGTTTTGGTATGTTCGGCTAGCACCTTGAGGTCCTTGTCCCGGGCTACCCATCCTGTTTTCGTAAACTCCAAAGTACCTCGATACCCGCGACCGTAACTCTTTGCGGACAGCTGGGTCGCACCAGCGACCGCAACCGCCGTCGAGGCTGTAGACAAAAAGGATCGTCGCGATATTTCTGATTTCATAATCTATCTCTTTTCAATCGGTAGTTAGTAGGTATTTATTAACAACGCAATCGGCTTTGTTGCCATGCGAGCTTTATGTTGAACCAACGCAGCCGCGTGCACTGGCATTTTACCCGGCCATCTCAGACCATACACAGTTTCACCGCATCGGTCAGTCCTGAAATCGGATCACCCACTGGAATAAACTCGTGTGCAAAGAATCCATCGAATCCAGTCCCCGCAATGGCGCTCGCGATAGCTGGGTAGAACAGCTCCTGTTGGTCATTCAATTCGTGCCGACCTGGGTTGCCACCCGTATGGTAATGACCGAAGTACGGATGGTTTTTTTGGATGGAACGGATGATATCCCCCTCCATAATTTGCATATGGTAGATGTCGTAAAGAAGCTTGAAATGGTTGGAACCAACTTCTTTGCAAAGCTCAATACCCCAAGCCGAGTTGTCGCACATGTAGTCGGCGTGGTCCACTCGACTGTTCAACAACTCCATATTGATAATGACATTTTTCTTTTCTGCAACGCTGACGATTTTTTTGAGTGCTGCAGCACAATTTTTCAAGCCGGTTTTTCGGTCGATACCTCTCGCATTGCCTGAAAAGCAGATGACATTGCGGTAACCAGCCGCAGAAGTCGCTTCGATGACGTCATTTAGGGTCTTCAAGGATGCTTCGTGATACTTTTCGTCGCACAAACCATCGGAGAGAGGATGGGATGAAACCATGGTGCAAACCAATCCATGCTTCTTAAGCGTAGGAAAGTCCTCTGGTTTTAACAGGTCGATGCCGACCAAACCCAATTTGACGGCTTCTTTGCACATTTCTTCAAGCGAAAGTTTGCCATAGCACCATTTGCATACCGACTGCTTAAGCTTTCCCTTTTTGCTATCGACCGCTTCGGCAGCTTGTAGAGAAGGCGTATTTGGCAAAGTGGCGGTCATGGCTGCTCCTGCTGCAACTGCACTAACGGCACCGAAGCCAAAACTGCGTCGTGTGATCGTGTCATGAGTCTGGTTTTCTTCGTTTTGCATGATGAATTGTGGGTGAGAGAAATAAACGTGCGCCATGTGCCCTAGTTGATTAACGGAACACAAACAATTTTTTCGTCATTGCGGACATAAATGCATCCGTTTGCAAATGCGGGAGCGCACCAAACCACATCGCGACCAAACGCATTGTTCGTTGGTTCAATAATTTTTTCACGCGATATTTCTTCGTATCCCTTTGGGTTTATTCTAGCGATAATCAATTCACCCAGTTCGTTGAACAAATAGAAAAGCTCGCCGCTTCGGACAATGAAAGCGGTACCGCTGCCCAGGGGTCGCTTACCGATTGGTTTCGCAGTCTGCCAGAGGCGTTCGCCGGTATCGATCTTGAACGCGATCAGTTCGCCACTTTGATCGAATCCGAAAACAATCTCGCCAATTCCCATCGGTTGAACATTGACCGGCGAGATGGCCTTCTTTGCTTCGTCACGCCAAAGCTGCTTCGCCCTCGGTGATTTATCGTCCAGCTCGATCAGCATGTTTTTGTCAGAGTAACCACCGACAAATAGATACTTGCCAGTTTGGATAGGGGACATGATGATAGAACCATTGCTAGCCTCGTAGGGAATCGTCCAAAATGGTTTGCCGCTATCCGGATCGATCGAATTGATTGCAATCGGATTCGGAAGGATCAATTGACGCTTACCGCCAGCGTTGATGATCGTCGGAGGCGAGTAGCCTTGTTCGGGCGCCGTTCCAAATCGCCAAACTTCTTTGCCAGATTTTTTGTCTAGGCAGACGGTGTGTGAGCCTTCGCCACCCGCAAGTGTGATCAAGTGGTCGCCATCGATGAGCGGGTGAGCAGCATAACCCCACAGCGCTGACTTGGTTTTGTATTGCTCCTTGAGGTTCAGCGACCAAATCACAGTTCCTTTGGCAGCGTCGAAACAAAACAAGTCCCCTTCGGCACCCAGCGTATAGACTCGTTCACCATCGACGGTGGGAGTACAGCGAGGACCGGCGGGATACGACATAGAATAGGTAACCGGATACTCATGCTTCCAAACTTCTTTGCCAGTCTTGCTGTCGAGGCAAAGCACTCGCTCCGTTCCGTCAAAGGACCTGCGTCCGAAGTTATCCACCTTGACATTTTCTTTGCTTACCAGATCGGTCACGAACAACCGATTGCCGACAACAGCTGGGCCCGCATATCCACCAGCCACCGGCGCTGTCCAGCTCGCTTTCAGACTACCTGGCGCGAAACTTTGTGGTGGCTTCGAAACGTTCCAAACGTTATCGCGATTCGCACCCATCCACTGCGGCCAATCCTCTGCACTGCAGTCAGTATTTGCGAAAGCGATGTTCCATCCGCAAAAAAAGAGAACAACGGTAATTTTCCGAAAACACTTCATTGTCAGGAACCCTTCGAAGATTTGGACTTAGGCGATGATGGCCCGTTCCGCAAATTGTATCCAACTGGTTGCAAAAACGCGCTCGGTCGAATATTCTCACCTTACTCGTCAGAATTAGCCAGTCTGATTGCAATCTCTCACAGCCCCAACTCGGCGATTGGCGTTCCTTGATCGACGATGTTTCTAGGTCTACCTTGATGGTCGACGTATTGCGTCGAGAGCGGAACTCCAAAATAGCGATAGATCGATGCCGCTAAATCGCCAGGAGTTACGGGGCGCTCTTTGATCGAGCCACCATCTTTTTCGGTCGCTCCGATGATTTGCCCGTGGTGAAGACCGCCCCCGGCGAGCGACATGGACATGACGTGCGGCCAATGGTCTCGTCCATCAGTACTAGCCTGCGTACCCATAACTGGCGTCCGCCCGAATTCCCCCATGGCAATCACTAAAACATCGTCGAGCCTGCCTCGCTCGTCAAGATCTCCCACCAACGTCGTCAAGAGATGATCGAAGAGTGGCAACAAAGGTTTCAGTCCCTTCGAAATGCCGCCATAGGGTGGAATGTTGTCGCCATGGTTATCCCAAGTACCACTCGCAGTGTGGTAACTCAAATCGATGGTAACAAACGCGACGCCTGCTTCGACCAAGCGGCGAGCCAACAAGGCTTGCTGGCACCAAAGGTGGCTACCGTAACGCTCGCGGACCGAGGATGGTTCCAAAGTAAGATCGAATGCATCCCGAGCGTTCGCCCCTAAGAGAAGGTCGAACGCTTGCTGCTGAAAGACATCGGTCGAGCTCATCGTCCCGCTGGTATCAATATCTCGCCGTATCTGATCGATATCCTTCAAGAGAGAGCGGCGATCGTTGAGCCGGTTAAAATCAAGTCCTTTGGGTAACTGAAACAATTCCGCATTGGTCTTCTTTCCAGAATCGGTGCCGACCAAGTCGTAGATTGGAAGCTTCGAGGCTAGGTTCCCTTGGAACGGATTGTATTGTTGTCCAAGATAACCGCCAAATGCAATGTGGCTTGGTGAGCGGTAGAACCCCACGTAGGGGGGCATCGACGGGTCGTTGGTACCATGATGTTTGGCGACGATCGATGCGATGGATGGATAACGCGACGCTTCCCGGTTGGTTCTTGGTTCGGCGTCCAGATTCCCAGTTTGGAAAACTATATTCGGCGCGTGATTGCTGAATTTGGCATCGACCGAACGAATGATCGTAAATTTATCAAGCATCGCTGCTTGCTTCGGAAGGTGCTCACAGAAGTGAACGCCGGGGAGTTTTGTTTTGATGACACCGAATGGCCCCCGATTGTTAAACGGTCGATCGGGCTTGGGATCCCATGTGTCGATCTGGCTTGGACCGCCAGTCATCCAAAGCAGGATGATACTCTTGGCTTTGGGAGATGCGTCTCCGTTCGAGACCGCTCTAGCGCGCGACTCAAGTAGACCAGGTAGCGAAAGGCCAGCCATCCCGGCCAGACTCGCTTTCACCATGTTTCGGCGACTGGCGACAACAAGTCCTTCGCGAGTCAACGCGTTCATCGCATGAAAAGCGTGTGGATGGGGGTGTGCTATGAAATTCTGCACGGGATAGCTTGAACTATTCATTGTTACCTCTCGTTTAAACCGCCTTGCGGTATATCGTCTCTTAGAGTAACCGGCAGATGCTGATAAATCAACTGGAGTACGTCGAACTAGTGAAAAGCCGAGCGGCCCACTCGGCCAGTGGGATTGATGTAAGTTATTGTTCCGCCTATCCTTAAACTCTGTCGTTTTCTCCAGTTTGCAATTGATAATGTCATCCACAGTCAATATCGCCGCCTACAAGTTCTTTCGATGGGATAATCTCGAACCGCGGCGCGATGAACTAAAGAGTCTGTGCAAGCGATTGGACTTGCGAGGGACAATTCTAGTCAGCGGCGAGGGGATCAATCTGTTCCTGGCTGGTTCGCGCGAATCGATCGATCCATTCTTGTCCCACCTTCGAAGCATCCCCGAGTTAGTTGATATCCCGGTCAAAGAAAGCCTCACCGACTACCAACCCTTCAACCGAATGTTGGTTCGAATTAAACGTGAGATCATCCCGGTGGGCCTCGAGGCCGCTGAGCCCATTCCAGACGCCGCACCTAAGATATCTCCTGAGTTGCTCAAACAATGGCTCGATGAAAAACGTCCTGTCGCATTGCTCGATACGCGAAATGATTACGAAGTCGAACTGGGAACTTTCGTGAACGCAATCGATCTCAATATCAAAAATTTCCGCGAGTTTCCAATGGCAGCGGCGACAATTTCGGAGGACGTCAAGAAACAACCGGTCGTCATGTTTTGTACGGGCGGAATCCGTTGCGAAAAAATCGGCCCCTACATGAAAAGCCTTGGCTTTGAAAACATCTATCAGCTCGACGGCGGCATCTTAAAGTATTTCGAAAAATGCCAGCAGTCTCATTACGATGGTGACTGCTTTGTCTTCGATCAACGGGTCGCGGTTGAACCATCGCTTGAACCATCTGACATGAGTGAGTGTTTTGCGTGCAAACGCCCGCTTATGCCCATCGATTTGGAATCGGAGCATTATGTGATAGGCCAGTCGTGCCCACGTTGCTACGAATCCATCGAAGAAAATCGGCGGAAGCAGTTCGTGAAACGCCAAGCATCGATTCTTAAGATTGCAGTCGAGCAGCGCGGTTCAACCCCGTACGAGAACAAACGCTGGATTTCGATTCCACAGCGATGTGCAGGCATGCCATTGCTAGACGCGCTTTACCATTTCTATCCGGGGTATAGTTACGCGCAGTGGCAATCGGCAATCGACTCCGGCGAGATCTTGTTGCCGGCTGCGGCCAAACGCAAATTTGACACCATGCCTGTTCGTGCGGACCAAATCGTTCGAGAGGGACAGCGATTCTTGCAGACAATAAAGGACTACACAGAACCCAACATCAATCCCAACATCGGATTGCTCCACGAAGATCCGGCGATCGTCGTAATCAACAAGTGCGCACCGCTGCCTGTGCATCCATCTGGCCGATTCAATCGCAACACGCTTGAGGGTATCCTCGAGGTGGCGTACTATCCCGAAAAGCTCAGACCCGCCCATCGGCTTGATGCCAACACAACGGGCCTAGTGATTCTAGCAAGAAAACATACTTACTCGCAGTTCCTACAATCGCAGTTCACTGGCGGGACGGTCAAGAAAACATACATTGCCACGGTCGTTGGTCACCCAGATTGGGACGCTATCGATTGCGATATTGCGATCAGCAAAGTGCCCATTCATGGCGGGAGTCGATCCATTGATCACACAGGTCAGCCTTGCTTGACCCACTTTCGAGTACTCGAACGATTGTCCGATGGCTTGTCCATTGTCGAGGCAGTGCCGAAAACAGGTCGAACGCATCAAATACGATTGCACTTGGCTACCCTCGGCTTTCCGATTCACAACGATCCACTTTACCTATCCGGCGGCAGCGCCCGGGAACAACCGGAACCTGACCTGGAATCCAAAGCCTTAGGACTGCATGCGTTTCGATTGGAGTTCATTCATCCAATCACCCAATTGCTCGTGAGCTTCGAAGCAGCTCATGATCGCTCTCAATTTCAAGGGGCAAGTTGATGTTTGCCATTAGCAAACGCTTTATGGCAATCGTTGCAATGAATTAGCATCGACTCATATGCTTTTCTGCTTTCGGAAAAATTCTTTTGCTTGGCTGCTTTGAACGCAATCTCGCCTGCCTGTTTCGATGCGACGCCATACTCATCCCACTTAGCTTGGTCTTTCTCCTGCTTTCGTAATATCAGTAGATTGCTCCCTTCAGCCAAAATGAGCAAGTCCGAACGAATCGCTTTCCATCCGTTATTGTCCTTTGGCTCGCTTGCTATGGCTTCTTTTAGCCGACGATAAGGCGATTGAAACATACCCTCCATAAAATCGTGCATATTGGTATCCACCGGAACCAACTCAGGTGGTAGCGAGTGTGCCGGGATTGCATTGGCTGTCGACTGAAAATAAGCACCTAATCCGACCGACCCAATCAAAACAAAAAGAACACCCAATCGATATGAAAAATTCACTTTATTTGATCCTAACTATTCGAAGAAAAAACTAAAACCATTTTAAAACTTGCTAAGCATCCATTTAGCCGAATTGCTTGCCAAGTGCATCCGCAATGACTTTGCATTTTTTCATCATGGTAGCAAACTGGCTAAAATCCAACGATTGGTAGCCATCACTCAATGCTTTCTCCGGGTTGGGATGCATCTCAACAATCAAGCCATCGGCGCCCGCCGCGATACTGGCTGCTGCCATGTCGGTAACGAGATAGGAATGGCCAGTTCCGTGGCTTGGGTCAACGATTACAGGCAAATGCGTCTTGCGATGCAGATACGGAACTGTCGCTAAAGGCAGCGTAAATCGGGTGTGTGATTCGAAGGTCCGAATTCCTCGCTCGCAGAGCATCACGTTCGGATTCCCTTCGTTGAGAATGTACTCAGCGGCGAGCAACCACTCCTCGATCGTAGCGCTCGGCCCTCGTTTGAGCAACACCGCTCGACCCGATCGACCGACTGATTCCAGAAGCCGATAGTTCTGCATGTTTCGCGCTCCGATCTGTAGGATGTCCGCGTACTTGGCAACCAACTCAACATCTTCAGGGCTCATGACCTCAGTCACTACCGCCAAACCGGTCTCCTGCCGGGCTAAAGCCAAAAGCTTTAGTCCTTCCTCTTTCATGCCTTGAAATGCGTAAGGACTTGTACGCGGTTTGTACGCACCACCGCGCAAGGCAGTTCCACCTGCATCGCGAACGGCGCGAGCGCATGATACAATTTGCTCTTCGCTTTCAACAGAACAGGGGCCTCCCATCATTCCCACGGCTCCGTTGCCCGCTCGGAAGTTGAGTACCGTGATTTGCGATGGGTCCGGACGAACTTCGCGAGAAGCCATCTTGTACGGTGCTAAGATCGGTAGGACTTCCGCGACACCAGGGTAGCTCTCAAACGACTCAATTTTGATTTTGCGATCGTCTCCTACGGCGGCGATCACAGTCCTTTCGGTGCCACGAATGATGTGCGATTTCAAGCCCAGTTCCATGATGCGGTTTGCGATATGCTCAATCTGTTGGTCCGATGACGATTTTTCCATCACGACGATCATTTTTGGATAACTCCGGGGGAAAGGGGGAACGAGGCGAGTCGTTCTAAGCAAAAAAAAACCTCAAGGGTGTAGGCCTTGAGGTTGGAAATTGTTTTGATTTAATTCGATTAACGAACTGCAAAACCCCACCGGCCCGATTGGGACTCGGTAAAGTAATAATCAGAAAAGTTGTGCCAGTTCATTTTCATGGATGGAATTATGGTGCACTGCGGAGAAAAACGCAAGGGAATCCGCCGATCTTTCACTGTCCATTTTTAAGGTCCTACGTTGTGATCCGGTTGAAAAAGCACTAGATTAGAATTTGCGATTCGAGCTGTTTCGTTCAGCGATAGTTTCATTCGTTACTACTATTGGAGGGAATATCATGTCGAGTTCTTGTCGAAAAAGACAGGCGTTTACGCTTGTTGAGTTGCTGGTAGTCATTGCCATTATTGGCATCTTGGTTGGTTTGCTACTCCCTGCGGTTCAAGCGGCCCGTGAAGCGGCGCGGCGCATGCAGTGCACCAACAACCTTAAGCAGATTGGATTGGCGATACACAATTACGAAAGCGCCACCAAACGTATTCCACCTGGTGCAATATGGAACGGTGGAACAGTTGTCGTTACTGTCGGGCGATTTGTTGGACCGATCAACGAACGCGGTTCGTCGCTTGCCATCATTCTTCCGTACATTGAGCAATCAGCTCTGTACAGTCAATTTGATTTCAATTTGCCAATCAATGACGCGAGATTTCCTCCCAACGTTCAAGGTGGTATGTTTCTGAAAGGGGCACGAGTTCCGGCCTATATATGTCCCTCCGATATCAACGATCCACTTTCACCGGGCGTCAATCAAATCCAACCCTCGAACTACACGTTCAGCATGGGTCCCTCGTCAGCTTTGTCGAACAATGCAGCGTGCTCTTGCACCCTTTTTGCAACCTTTCAGGCATTCAATATCCCCAACACTCCACAAGCCACGCCTGCAGGTCCTTTTACCCGCCAAGGCTGGGCGTACACAGGGAAGTTTGGAGACGTAACTGACGGCCTATCGAACACTATATTCTTTGGCGAAATTCGAGCGGACTCCTCGAACCATGCTCGGCAGGGTTGGAGCCATTCCAATAAGTGGGGAATCTTTACTCAGATTCCTATCAATTTTGATTCTTCGGAGCCCGATGTGGCAACAGCATTGGCCAAAGGTAAGACGGCCTGTAACGCTCGATGCACTTGGAATACCGAGGTTGGCTTTAAATCACGCCATACGGGCGGTGCCAATATTGTAATGGGAGACGGTTCGGTGCAATTTTTCAGTCAAAGCATCGACATGGTAAATTACAATCGTTTGGGTGGTAAATCGGATGGCCAAACCGCTTCGATAGGTCAATAATCATGAGAAAACCTTATTACTGTTACTATCTGTGGATCGCTTTTGTCGTACTCACTTTTTCAGGGTGCGGGAGCGGAAATGATGGACGTGTTGCAATTACTGGAACCGTCACAATGGATGAAAAACCCTTGGCTGGCGGTACGATTGCATTCATTGGTGGAGGTGGTGGCTCATTGGCTACTTCATCGACAAACAAGGAAGGGAAGTTTCAAATCCAAGTTGCATTAGGAACAAACAAGGTGACCATTAGCAAGGAAGATCCTGCGGCCTCCATACAGACAGCTCCAAAGTCGGATGCCGACATGCTGATGGGAACGGATGCACAGTATAAAGAGCAACAAAAGTCCATGCCTAAGTCCCTCGTTCCCGCTAAGTATTCAAAACACGAGACTTCAGGAATAAGTTTTGATATCGTGTCAGGAATGCAGCCCTTGAGCATTAGCCTTTCGTCCAAGTGAAAGTCATTGAGTCGCAAGGGTTAATTCTCGAGCATTTTAAGGGTTTGTCCTCTTCGCAAAGAATGGGGCAAGCCTCTTTTTGTTACTCGAATTGCCTATCTTTTCAAACCTACAGGTTCTTTTTCTAGTTTAGGGAACGAAGAATGGTTGACACTAATATTGCGGAGTTGCCAGATATTGCAGCCGCGATTCCTGAATCGAAGATTCCGGTCTGGCTTTTGTTGGCATCTGCAATGATTGCCAGCGTTGCTGGCGCCGTGATCGTTGGTCTGATTGGCAATGTATTCGAAATGCCGTCCGATTTCGTTGATATGCCGCTTCAGCCGAGTCCAGAGTATTTAGCTCGTTACAACTCAGCCATTAGCGAGATGCGTTCGCGGAATTACGCGATCCATTTCGCGATCATTGGAGCTTCGCTTGGCTTGGCCATTGGAATGATGGGAGTGATAAGAAATCGAATGAGATCGCTTGTCGCGGCTTCGTCAGGCGGGGCGCTGGCATCAGGGATTGGAGGATTCTTGCTCGGTTTGGCAGCAGCCTATTCGGTACAGGTAAACCATGGCGAATCCATTAATCTCTTCGGCGTCAACATTGAGCCGATCGTTCAGACAACTGCCCTGCAATGTTTCATTTGGTCTTTGGTTGGTATCGGTATTGGAAGTGGTTGGACGTTAGCCGTTTGGGGACCAAAGCAAATTGTCAACGGCATCGAAGGTGGTCTGATAGGCGGACTACTTGCCGGTGTGATCCATTCGATGATTGCCGCTAGTTTTTTTACTGGTTCAAATGCCTTTTCCTTCGTACCGGAAAGGCAGATGGAACGCATCGTTTGGGCCGCGATCTGCGGAGCATGCATTTGTCTTGGACTGGTCTATTCGGTTACAAATCGATTGCAGATTCGCCGAGCAGTGAAATGACTGGACGCGTGCCTATCCCACATTCCTCGTTGGTTTTGACTGTTTGCGTCGTCGCGGTTGCGATAGCATGCCCACAACGTTTGATTGCGGATCCTCCCAAGTCCACAGGTGACATGGCTTTTTTTGAGGCCAAGATACGTCCGATCTTGGTGGCGCATTGTTACGAATGCCACTCGGCAGCGGCCGCTGAAGTTCAAAGTGGCTTAAGACTTGACACGCGAGCTGGCGTTAGACTTGGCGGCGATTCGGGGCCTGCAGTCGTTCCAGGAGAACCGTCGAAAAGTTTAATGCTCTCTGCAATTCGACACATTGGCGTAAAGATGCCGCCCGATGAAAAACTTTCCGAAGCAGCCATTTTAGACATCGAGAATTGGATCAAAAAAGGAGCTCTGGATCCACGGGACGGAGAGGCGACTTTTTCAGGTCCGAGTTTCGATGTTCAGCAAGCGCGAGATTTTTGGGCGTTCCAACCGATTCGCGATCACGATCTTCCAACGGTTCAGAATGCGGATTGGCCAAAAACTGCGGTCGACAACTTCATTCTTGCGAAACTGGAAAGCAGCGGACTCCAACCTGCATCGCCTGCCGACAAGCTCGAGTTATGTCGAAGAGTCTATTTTGATTTACATGGACTGCCTCCTAGCCCCCAACAGATGGATGCATTTGTTAACGACAATTCTCCCGATGCATATTCACGATTGGTGGATCAGCTGCTGGCCAGCCCACGTTACGGTGAACGTTGGGGGCAACATTGGCTCGATGTCGTTCGATTCGCTGAGACAGAGGGGTTCGAATACGATCGAGCCATCCCCGGTGCCTGGCGATTTCGCGACTATGTCATTCAGTCCTTCAATGTTGGAAAGCCCATCGACGAGTTTATTCGAGAGCAAATCGCCGGTGATGAAATCGATAATGAGGATCCACATCTAATGATCGCTTCTGGATTCCATCGCTTGGGAGCAGTCCGCCGGAATGCGGGGAATCAAGAGGTTGCCGGCAGTCGCAATGAGGTACTGACCGAGCGCACGGACATTATTGGTTCCGCAATTCTAGGACTAACGATCGGTTGCGCTCGTTGCCACAATCACAAGTTTGATCCCATTTCTCAGCGGGACTACTACCGTCTTCAGGCCTACTTTGCAGCTTCCCAAGAAGTCGATATTCCGACCGCTAGTGAGGGAACGCAAAAAAATTGGGAGAAGGAAACAGCAGCCATTCAACGGCAGATCGATGATCTAAAGACTAAGCTCGAGACGCAGACAATTGACGAGCAAAAGGCGACCAGAGCCAAGTTAGAATCGCTAGACAAGGTGCTTCCTGCTCCGCTTTCGTCGATCGGTGGTATCAAAAATGATTTCGAAAAAGCCACACAGATCCATGTGCTTCGCCGAGGCGAATGGGCGTTGCAAGGCGAACTTGTTTCCGCAGCTCCTCCGGCTATTTTTGGCATGGAACACGAACTTGGCGAAAGCGATCGATCGCATCCGCGTTCCGCCTTGGCTAGATGGCTTACGGATTCATCGAATCCCCTGACGCCAAGAGTCTTTGCGAATCGGGTTTGGCTAAATCATTTTGCCCGTGGATTGGTTGCAACGCCCAATGACTTTGGGCGAAACGGACAGAGCCCAAGCCACCTGGAGTTGCTCGATTACTTGTCATCATTCCTAGTGCGTCACGAATGGCAACTTAAACCGCTCCACCGATTAATCATGATGAGCAACACTTATCAACAGTCGAGTTCGAATGGTTCCAATGAGCCAGCGGCACTTGCTGCGGGCGAATCAATAGACCCGAACAATACTTTACTCTGGCATTTCAATGTGAGGCGTTTGAGTGCCGAGGAGATTCGCGATAGCATGCTCACCGTTTCCGAGCAGATGAATTATGCGGTTGGTGGCCCGAGCATCATGCTGCCGGTGGACAAGGATCTCGTGGCGCAACTTTACAAGGTATCTCAATGGCAAGTTACGGCTGCGCAAAGCGAGCGTATGCGTCGCTCGATCTATCTACTGGCCAAGCGCAATCTTCGATTGCCCTTTATGGACGTTTTTGATCAGCCCACCCTGCAGTCGAGTTGTTCGCGAAGGCAGCAAAGCACGCATGCGCCTCAAGCGCTCGAGTTGCTGAATGGTCCCATTGCAAATCAGATGGCAGGTGCATTTGCAGAGCGACTACAACGCGATACCGGGGGGCAAGTCGAGCAGACGATCGATTTGGCATTCCGATGGTCAACTGGGCGATCACCCAATAGCGATGAACGTCAATTAGCAATTTCATTTCTCAGGAAAAACCCGCTTCGCGAGTTTGCGATCGCCATGTTTAACTTGAATTCATTCCTGTACATACGCTAAAACTCATGCTCCCAACTTGGGCTATCGATCGCCGAAAACTATTGACTGAGTCCCTGTGCGGATTCGGCACGCTTGCACTTGCATCGCTGCAACAACAGAGCCGAGCCTACGCCGATATTCGGTCGTCGCTATCGCCCCGTCCTCCGCACCTAAAGGCCAAAGCCACCTCGGTCATCTTTTTGTTCATGGCTGGTGGTCCGAGTCATCTGGAAACATTTGATCCAAAGCCGCTGCTTAATCAGTTGGATGGACAACTGCGTCCTCTAGAATTCGGCGAAGCAAAGTACCAGTTTGTGAAAAAAGATGCGAGACTGCTTGGCACGAAGCGAACTTTTCGAAAATACGGCCAAAGCGGAATTGAGGTCTCCGATCTCTTTCCGAATGTAGCGAAATCGATCGATGATATAGCGGTAATTCGCTCATGCTATGGGGATATGGTCGTACACTCGGCTGCTCAATACGAACTTCTTTCTGGGCGGGTTATGCCTGGTTTTCCGAGCATGGGAGCGTGGACGATTTACGGATTGGGTTCTGAAAGCGAATCGCTACCAGCTTATGTTGTCATGCCCGATCCCGAAGGTGCTCTGGAAGCGGGACAACCCATGTATGGCAATGGTTTTTTGCCTGCTGCGTATCAGCCGACACTGTTTCGACCGGGAGAGCGTCCCGTTCTCAATCTCGAACTTCCAACGGGCGTAGGCATGAATCAGCGGCGTCGGACCGTCGATTTGATTCGGCAACTCAATGAAGCGTCTTTATCGTCCGACAATGACGAATTCTCTGCTAGACTCGAATCGTATGAACTCGCTTTCAAAATGCAGACCGAAGCGCCGGGTGTATTCGATCTAGCCCAAGAGTCGGAAGAGACGTTGCGACTGTATGGCGTTGGTGTTGAACCGACAGATGACTATGGTCGCCGCTGTCTGCTTGCTCGTAGATTGGTAGAGCAAGGGGTTCGATTTACGGTCGTAGTCTCGGGCGGCGGATCGGGAAACACACAGTGGGACGCCCACGGAGACATCGAAGAAAACCATCTTCGTATGGCAGCCGAGACGGATAGACCTATTGCTGGATTGCTTGCCGATTTGAAACGACGAGGGCTACTTGATACTACGCTTGTACTCTGGGGCGGGGAGTTCGGGCGATCGCCCGAAGCGCAAGGAGGGAAAGGCCGAGATCATCACAACCTGGGCTTCACCATGTGGATGGCTGGCGGTGGGGTTCAGGGTGGTCGCGTTGTCGGAGCAACGGACGCAATCGGATTACAAGCTATAGAAAGCCGATATCATTTCCGGGACATCCACACGACTATCTTGCACCTACTGGGATTGGACCAAGATCTTCTCACGTATCTCCATCTCGGTAGGAACGAGCGGTTGACGCAGCTGCGCGGCAAATTGATAAGCGAGATCGTGTGACACAGACACTGACTAGTGGACCGATTGCGGGCCGGATTGCAACGTTCCCAAATCACCATGCGGAATGATACAATCCAACGGTGTGTGATGCAGCAAATTGCTACTACACTACTTTCCAATTGGGATTTCGCGAGTTTTTTTGATGTGTTGCGGCGGGAACGGAATTTGCTGGTTGCTGGTAACGCTATCGTCAAAACACAGGCACTTTTCAATTGGGTGGACTTAGAATGCTGGCTAGTATTTCGCTAAAGCGCATAGCACCGTTTCTCTTCTTTGCATTAGCTGTGAGCCAGCATTCTATGGGTTGGGCAGCGGATACGGTTGCTTTCGATGCCGTGGCTGCGGACCTTATCCTCGTTCCCCAAAACTTGCTCAAATTGGTTCATACTCCGGAAATACAGAAGGAATTGCAACTTGAGGGTGACACCCTTTCGTCGTTCCTGGCTGAGCTAGTAGAAATCGATGGCCCATGGTGGAGATCCCGAATCAAGCCAGAAGAGGAGCAGCGCAAGATCATTGCAAATCAAGAGCAGCTACTGATCGATTTATTGAAAAGGTCCGTGGCTCCAGAAAAGCTGGAGCGGTTGAAGCAAATCGAACTTCAGTCGCAAGGGACACGCATCTTTGCTCGGCCAGATGTCGTCAAGGCGGTAAATCTAACGAAGACTCAATCGTCACGTCTCAATGATTTGTATGCAGCAACGGACCGGGCCGCAAAAAAACTTCAGGGAGCGAAAGCACAAGATAAAGAGCTTTTAGCTGGCGTTCAGGCAGCCAAGGATGCAGAAGCCAAGGGAGTCGCGGAGACGTTGACTGCTCCACAGAGAGCTGCATTTAGTAAATTGATGGGTAACCCTTTTGATACGATGAAGCTTAAGCGGATTTATTCTCTTGCCCCCGAGTTGATTGATAGTGGCCATTGGGCCGGTGCGTCGGCAACCAAACTCGCTGACCATCGTGGAAAGGTCGTTTTGCTGCATTTTTATGCATTTCAATGTCATAACTGTGTAGCCAATTTTGGTCACTACACGCGTTGGCACGAGCAATTGACCAAACGCGGCGTTAGTGTCATTGGAATTCAAACACCAGAAACAGCAACGGAGCGTGATGTAAAACAAGTTCAAAACGCCGCCAAGGACAAAGGGTTTAAATTCCCGGTGCTCATCGATCTTAAGAGCAGCAATTGGGACGCTTGGTCTAACACAATGTGGCCGACAGTTTACGTGATAGACAAGAATGGCTATGTGCGATTTTGGTGGCAAGGAGAACTCAATTGGGAGGGTGCCACCGTCGACAAGACGATCGAAAAACTCGTTGAGGAGTTGCTCGCTGAATAGGTTTCCTCGCGCGTATCTTTTTCCGGTGGTGTCGCTAGCTCGGATTATTCATTAGCCGCAGGGCGCTAGCCCACAGTTGTCATTGCGACCATAACCGCAGGCTAGCGTCCAATGGCACTCACTTTAAACAATTGTCGCTGTCATCGGGCTTCGTATTAGGCGAATTCGCCGGCGAATTTAGGCCCGGGGCTAGCGCCCGCCGGTTCACGAAATCGCAAAGTGAGTGCCATTTGGTTAACGCCCTGCGGCTGATCAATAAATACCCTGTAAATAATCCAGGCTAGGCTCAACCACCGGCTAATGTCTCTGGCACCGAAGGTGCCATTCAAACGGCCTGAAGCATTTCGCATTCCTTTGCCAACCGCTTCCTTGCAACGTGCAATCGACGCTTGATCGTTCCGATCGGGGCTTCGAATGAACGGCTCATCTGGTTTAGGCTTTGACCGTCCAAGTAGAAAGCGACCAACGTCTTGCGGTCGAGATCTCCCAATCGGTTCAAACCCTGATGAACTTGCATTTTCTGTTCGCCGCTCAAAACCGCGTCCAGTGGATCGCTATCGCACGTAATCGTGGCTTCGAGGATCTCGTGATCCACCGATATCGGCTTGGGTCTTCGAGTCACGCGATTGATGGCCATTCGGTGAACTATCTGGCGCAGCCAACCACCGAATGCCTCAGGCACTTGCAATTGGTCCAGTCGTCGAAACGCTTGAATGAACACGTCTTGGCTTAACTCTTGCGCTTCATCCCAGTTACCCAATCGTTTGTAAGCGATCGACAAAACGTGTTGTTGAAATCGGCAATAAAGTTGTTCCTGCGCATTGCGGTCACCGCTTTGAGCTTGGATAACCAAATCTACGACGCTAGTTTGGCTCAGGTCTTTGTATGTGTAGCTTCGGGAAACAGCCAGGGTCATGATCAATTCATCTATCGTTGAATCCCACCGGCTGAATTTATCGCATTCCTAGCGAAGTCAACTCGATGGGATGGACTCTTGGATTCAACGCGAGCGGACTTTAACAAGACAATTTGCACTCCGGCAAATTTTCTCAAAGGATCAACCGAATGCCGGTTGGTATTTTAAGATTTAGGAGTGATTTTGCCTTGAGTTATGTCGCTTCTTAGCTATCGTTCTCACGAATGTTTTGAACATTCCGGAATAGCTTTGATTCAACACAAAAAAGATTTCGCGTGCCAACCACCTTCGGTACGTTTTTCGAAAACTTGCTAGGCAGTTGGGTTAAGCAGGTTTTTGGGTCAGCAAATCGCTTTAACTATCGCGTTTGCTCGAGGACCTTATGGATGAGTAGGATTTGACGGGGACCATTGCAGGCCTCATACAAATCAACCATCCTCTGGACCACTTATAAATCTCGGGGCGTTCGTTGCCCGGCGACTTATTCGACGTACCTGTTAGCGCATGTAGAAGACGCAGGAGGAACTGGCGCACCAAATTGCCCGCCACAATCGCGCTTGTTCGCACTGAAGCGATCACATTGGCACAACGTTGAGCAAAATTGACTTGACGCATGGCAGCCTCCCTACACCGTTAGGCGCAGATTGAGAGATGACGATGAAACTAAAACGTTACCACCGAATAAAACTATTCGGTGACCTTGAGTCAGACTATGGTATCGTTTGTAAGGTTCGGGGGCAAAGCATTTATTTCAAAAAAACGCCGAAATTCCTGCGATACAGCTAAACAAGCTGTTTTCGCATGCGAACGGCTCCAATTATGGTAACCACGATCGCCATCAACCAAAGTGCTGCCGCATGCTGCCAAAGCGTACTCCAATCTGTTCCCCTCAGAATAATGCCACGCGACTCATCGATTAGCCACGTCGTTGGAATGAAGTAAGAGATTGCTCTGAAAATATCCGGCATGGAATCCAACGCCGCCTGAACAACATACGGAATCATCTTGCCAATGATGACTTCGAATCGACGTACGGGAGTCATATAGAATTGCTCGAGCGTGCCCGATTCCTTTTCCCGGACGATCGGGTTAGCTGATAAAACGGTTGCCATCATTTGTCACATCACGACCATTATTCCGGGGAGAAAAAAGTAGGACGATCGCGTGTCCGGGTTGAAAAGAACGCGAGGTATAGACTCAACGGGCAGCTCTCTTCCATTTAGCACTTGCGGCTCACCGAGGAATACCAGTCGAGGGCGATGCATTAACGAACAGACCATTGCAAGTCTCTGTTTCCATCCGCCTGACAGTTTTCCGGCAGCGCGATTTCGATACGGACCAAGTCCAGTGAGTTCAATCAATTCCGATTGGCGTTGTTTTGCCTGGGTTCGGCTTAGACCGTAAATTCCACAATAAAAATCGATGTTTTCTTGGACCGTCAGGTCTGTGTACAATGAAAATTTCTGGGACAGGTAGACCACGCGTTCGCGGATAACCAAAGGCTGCCCCAATGCAACGACATCCCCTTCTTTGACTAAGACCCTAAGCACACGACCACCGACCTTGGAACTGAGTCGAACCTCTTGGGTTTCAACGATTCCAGGCAAAACCAGGGTTTGCGAGCCTGGCTGCGTGCACCCAACCAAGAGCAGGAAGGGCACGCAAATGAGCATCACTCGCTTAGAAAATTGCACTCGATGTAGTGGCGCTGTGTCCGGCTGAGGACAGCCGGACCTGCGTGGTATCCATCGCTTAGGAAATCGCATTCGGATGTACCGGCCTTAAGGCAAGAAAAGTAGTAACGGATCATCAACGTTTTGGTTTGACAATCAACTCCCCGTTCATCACCATCCAATGTCCGGGGAATGTGCAAAGGTAAAGGATAACGTCCGGGTTCGTTGGGAACTTGGAAATAGATCGATCCCTCTCCTTTCGGTTCTACAACATCGGTGTAGCAGATCACGTCTTGGCTTTCTGGCACATAGTGTCGGAGGAATGCATCTGGATCGTTCACCAAACGGTTCGTAAGATTACCGATCTTCTCTAAACTTCCGGGACGGATAAGCGCCCAATTGTGCGGCACAACATCCGGATTCCCAAATGTGAGTTTGATGATTTCCCCTGCCGTCGCTTCCATCGTCCGAGTCGAAAACTGCAAATTATCGCGGGACTCGATCCGTACATCACGTGCGCCGCCTATCTTTTTTTGCCAGGGATTGGGAACACTCCGCTTCAGCCATTCCAGATCTCGAAGCATGGGATGAGCAAATACCACCTTGCCCGTGCGAACCTTGTAATTGGGTATATCGACTCGGTCGCCGTCCATTGCATTTACGGTTGCAAACAGCTCGTGCGGCTCTGCCCCTGGTCTAACACATGTGCCGCTGATATCGACAAACAATCATGACCAATCATGGGCGAATGCAGAACCGAGAATTCTTTGGAACCGTATCCCGGCGAATAACGATAGTTCCAACACTGTGCGAAATGAGATAATGCATTGCCAGCTTGTTCAGACGAAATCGGCCTTTGAAACCGAATCGCAACTCCATTCGAATGCACGTGAAACCCAATTGGCAACTGGATCTTTTCTCCGGTGTAACGAAGACGCTGAAAGCAGCCTGCGTCCGAAGTGTACGAACCCCATCCGTTCATTCCCGACAAGTACAACTGCCCGTCACGCGGATTCAAGTGGACTTTGTGAACACCCGACCGGTATTCGCCTGCCAAGTAGCAAAAGAGAATGTTGTCTTGATGAACGAAATAGCCTTGGTATTCGATCTTGGCATTTGCCAATTCGGGCAAAAATTGTCGGATGGACTTTGCATCATCGGGTAATGATGCTTCTCTTCCAACGACTCGAACGCCGTCCATGAACCCATGACGAACGGAAGAATATCCTAGAAAACCACCCGTCCATAATTTTTCGTAAGTCATGGTAGCCACTCATCAACTGTCCATCCTTGGTCACAACCTTGATAGGCTGAAACTCCGCTGCCACTGTTCGATTTGGCCACAACAGACTCTCAGCCAATTGCGTCGGAGTACGTTCTCTGCTGGTACGTATCAATATCAGGCCCGATGGCACCCCCTGTCTCGCCGATTCGATGGCAGGAAAAGCAAGCGGATTTTGCTTGGGTGTACACGCGCAGACCACGACCAAAGTCTCCCGCGTCGTTCGATCGCGAGACCAGCGCGTCCACGGTTTCCTGAGAGAACGGATTTTCCGCTGGCAAGTTGGCAGTTTGACTAAACGCTGGTCTACCTAATGAAAACAAAAGCACAAAAAATGCTGAAAGACGCTTTCGCGAGGCGCCAGTTATACAATGGTATTGTGCTTTCATTCTCGAAAATTCTATAGTGGGATTTTATGAAACGGGGAGCGATTCTTCTAACCGCCAATTCTAACCGGTAGTGGGCACATGCTGTTCGAACAAACACCTAGTAGCAGCCGATTCGTCCTGTTTGTTGCTGTTGCATGGTCGACTTTCGTCCTACTCTTGAATGAGACCTGGGGCCAGGAACATTTCAAATCCACTCTGCCAATCATGAGCAGCTTATTCGATTCGGATATCGAAACAATTCCCATCGATGAACGTCCAAAAACCCCACAATTGTTACTACCCGACTCCCTGGCAGAAGTGCCAATACCCGTCTCGGCGGATGAGCGCCAAGAGCTTTCATTCTGGGTGAGATGGCTGGTATTGCGAAACTTGCCGCCGAGCTTTGAGGACAATCGGAAGTGGGGTAGGGAAAAGGAGATCTTTGACGGACTCAAGCTTCGACGTGAAGGCTGGAAGATCGAAACCAAACGCAAAACAAAGACAGCTAAACATGGAACTTGGTCAAGATATTATATCGAGTTTGTGGTCCCAGCAGATAATCTGCAAGTCAACATACAACAGATCGAGTTTCCAAACGCAGGTCCCATTCGAGTCATTACACAGGTAATAGCACCACTTAAACTATTTGGTAGAGTGAGTGAATGGCGGCGCGATGTTCAGTTGATCAGTCTTTCCACCAACGCAGACGCGACGGTAGAGTTAAACGTGGCCTGCGAAATTCAAGTCATCGTGAACCCTCTTAAGATTCCTCCGGACGTCGAGTTTCGGCCGAATGTAACGGACGCTACAGTCGCATTACGAGACTTCGAGGTCCATAGTATCAGTCAGTTGCACGGACCATTGGCTGAACTTCTAGGCAAAGGAATTCGAGAAGTTTTGGACAGTCGATTGGAAGACTATCGAGAGAAACTAGTCGTGAAGATGAATTTGGAGATTATGAAGCAGAAAGGAAAGCTGAAGCTTTCCTTGCAAGACTGGATGCATACGTCAGTCCGAAAGAAGTCGGAGTAACGCTAGAGCTCTGATGGGAATCAACTCGAGTGTCGATCTTGGCCTGAAAGCAAGGGGAGGTTGTTTCTGACAGCCTCCACCTATTTGAAAAACCAGTTGCAGAATGGTTCTATCGCCCGATAGTAGCTGAATACGATCGGAAAGAAGGCTGAATGTGAACCGCCAAAGTCTCTCACTCACCATCCAAGCCGCGACACTAACGAGGATCGCGGTGAGCAAGCCATTGCCATACGATCCTAATAGAATGGCGATTGAGATCAGATCGCCAAAATTGGTTGTGGAATCGAGGTTCAATGCATCAATGGGTGTTTGTACGGTTCCGCCACAACCACGGCAGAGTGGCAACCCAAGGCAAATAAATACCAGCCAACCTGCCAGACGCAAGCTGATAACCGTCGGACTTTTTAGACCCGCTGGCTGGTCTTTTGAGTTAACTGTGCCTTTTTCTATCGCTTCTATTTTCTCTGTCATGGGGAGACGCGTTCCTGAATTATTGCCGTTATTTTCACAATGCATGCATCTATCTAGGATTCGGATAGAATAATTCGAAATTGACGATATCCATTATTTTCCTTAATTTCCCTTCATGAACGCGACAATTCCCTATAAGACCGTAATTGGGCTCGAGGTACACGTCCAACTCAAGACCGAGACGAAGCTTTTTTGCCGATGTCGTACCGAATTTGGCGCTTCGCCCAATACACAAGTCTGCCCGGTTTGCTTAGGACTGCCGGGTGCTCTGCCGGTCCTCAATGCCAAGGCGATTGAACTTGCAGTCCGTGCTGGAATCGCACTTCAATGCCGTATTGCTCCGTTGACTAAGTGGGACAGAAAGAACTATTTCTACCCAGATCTCCCCAAAGGATACCAAACGAGCCAATTTGATTTGCCCATTTGCGCTGGTGGTTTTCTTGAAATCGATTCACATGACCCAGTCACCGGCGAACCGAGTCGCAAGAGGATTGCCCTTGTTCGCGCACACCTCGAGGAGGATGCTGGCAAGAGCATGCACGATGAGGTTGCAGGTCGAGCTGATACTCGAATCGATCTGAATCGGGCTGGTACACCGCTTCTCGAAATCGTTTCCGAACCAGAGCTTTCGAGCGCTGAGGAAGCGAAAAACTATTTGACCGAGATGCGTCTGTTGATGATGTTCTTGGGCATTACCGACGGCAACATGCAGGAGGGATCGCTTCGCGCTGACGCAAACGTCAACTTGCATCTACAACGCGATGGCAAAACGATTGCAACACCGATCGTTGAAATAAAGAACCTCAATAGTTTCCGAGCTGTAGAACGGGCAGTACTTTTTGAATCGACCCGTCAGTACACGGTGTTCCAAGAGACTGGACTCGCGATTGGCCAGTCTCCAAAACAAACGCGGGGCTGGAATGATGCTGCCGGCGAAACGGAAATGCAACGTGAGAAAGAAGATTCAGCGGACTATCGTTACTTTCCCTGCCCCGATTTAGTGCCGGTTATTCTAACCGAAAAAGAGATCGAACTCGCGAAGTCTGCTGCGACGAAAACGCCAGCGACAATTCGAAAGTCTCTCATTGAAAAGCATTCGCTCAAACCGAGCGAAGCCGAATCACTGGTCCAACGAGGACGTGCTGTCATTGAGTATTTCGAGAGGCTAGTGGAGCAAGGGGCTTCGCCAAAGCGAGCGACGTCCTGGATGTTGCAAGATGTCCTACGGTATCTCAATGAAAACAACACCGAGATCGAATCCTATCCCATAGGTGCCGATTCGCTCGCGAAACTACTCATTGCAATTGAAAACGGACAACTGGATACGACGCGTGGCAAGGAAGCGTTGGTCAAAATGATTTTCGAACCAGGATTGACCGTCGAAAAGGCTATCGAATCCTTAGGAATTGCTCAGGTCGATTCCAGCGAGCTGGAAACGCTTTGCAAGCAACTACTGGCGGAAAATCCAGGTGTGATCGAAAAGGTTCGGGCTGGAAATAGCAAGGCGTTGGCTTCCTTGGTCGGACCTGCAAAGAAGAAAAACAAAAATGTAGATCCGAAACAAGTTCAAGAGATTTGTCAACGACTGATCGAGTCGGGAACGTTTTAACGGTGGCTCAGGTTTCACTCGTTCCTAAGCTCCAGCTTGGAAACGCGGTCTCCGAAGCTACGCTTCGCTACTAAATTTCTCCTTATAAAAGAGGTTTGTCTCATGGTTCTTCTACGTCTTACGACGGTGGTCAGTCTGTCTGTTGGTTTTCTTTTTTGCAGCCTCAACGTTTTGGGGCACGAGCCTAAACGGGCTAGTCTAAAAGTTGAATCAACCGAATGGATCCAAAACTGGATCGATGCAAACTTGGAATCTCTGGTTGAGGACTACTGGTGGCTCCATGAGAATCCAGAACTCTCGTATCAGGAACAGGAGACGGCAAAATACATTGCTGCGGCTTGGACGAAAGCGGGGTTTGACGTGACGACCGGCGTTGGCGGGCATGGCGTCGTGGCATTGATGAAGAATGGATCGGGTCCAACTCTTATGTTGCGAACGGATCTCGATGCTTTGCCAGTGAGCGAGGCCACAGGATTACCCAAAGCGTCCACCAAGAAGACTACGCTCGCTTCGGGGGCTACCGCAGGTATCATGCATGCGTGTGGTCACGATGTTCACATGACCAATTTGATCGCGATAGGCCGATTGCTGGCCGCACACAAAGATCGTTGGCGAGGAACGCTCATGCTCATTGGCCAACCTGCCGAAGAACGCGGTGGTGGTGCTCAAAAGATGCTAGACGACGGACTGTTTACCAGATTTCCAAAACCGGATTTTGCGTTGGCGCTTCACTGTGAAGCAGCCAAAGCCGCTACGGTAGCGTTGCGAGAAGGATACATGATGGCGAATGTGGATAGCGTCGATATCGTCGTCAAAGGGCGAGGCGGCCACGGTGCAGCCCCGAACACCACCATCGATCCCATCGTTCAAGCGGCTGAGTTGGTGATGAGTTTGCAAACGATCGTGAGCCGTGAAGTGAAACCGACCGAACCTGCGGTCATCACCGTGGGGGCCATCCACGCTGGTACCAAACACAATATCATTAGCGACCGTTGCGATCTGCAATTGACGGTTCGAAGCTACACACCGGAGGTTCGAAAGCTGCTGATCGATTCCATCCATCGGAAAGCAAAAGCTATTGCTGCCGCTTATGGTGCCGACGAGCCAATCATTTCGCTTTCCGATGGAACACCGGCGCTTTACAACAACTTGGAACTGACCAAACGACTTCGCAAGACGCTCGAGGAAACGATCGGAAAGGCTCGAGTCGGCGAGGCCGATCAGGTGATGGGGGGCGAGGACTTTAGCCAATTCGGCATCGCTGGGGTACCTAGCGTTATGTATCGAATAGGAACAATTGAATCAGGGCGATTTGACGCCATGCAACGTCGCGGGCAAACCATCAGCCTACATGCACCTGACTATTACCCAGATATCGATAAAACGCTTCCCACTGCCATCCTAACCATGGCGGCAGGTGCTGTTGAGCTTTTGCAGTAAGCAATGCCGGATTGGCTCTGGTAGACTTTATGGGTACTATTATGTCGATAGCATTGACGTTTGGATCGCATCATAAACTTAGAGAGCAGATGGGGTAACTTAATATGTTAAAAATAATGGTGATGGGCGTAATCTCATTATTGTCGGTTTCTTGGCTTCCGCTTGCCGAGCTTCAACATACCGAGGATTCGCTTAAAACGGTCAAAGAACGAATTGCTGAAAAGAAGGCGATTCTGGTCGATGTTCGCGAATTGGTTGAATGGAATGACGGCCATATCGAGGGTGCAGTTCATCTGCCATGGAGAGATCTTCAAGATAAATTCGACGAGAAAAAGCTGCGAGAGAAACTGCCTAAAGACATCATTGTCTATACGCATTGCATGGTTGGGTATCGAGCGATTCGAGCAGGAAAGATCATTGAAAAGTACGGTTACGACGTACGACCATTGAAGCCTGGTTACCAAGAGCTGCTCGAAGCTGGATTCAAGAACGAGAAAAAGTAGTGCCGATTATTACTTGAGCTGCTTGTCAAACCAATCAGCCATTACTGCAACTTCGACTGGGAGGGTTAGCCACGGGTGGCCACCCCCTTGTTTGACCATGAGTTCGGCTGAGCCTCCTGCGGCTTGGATGGCTTTCACCAACTTTTGTGAATGCGAAAGCGGAACAACTTCATCTGCGTCACCGTGAATCAACAAAAAGGGCACGCTAGGTTTCCGTACTTGATAAACTGGCGAGATTGCCTTGGCCATCTCCTGAAGTTCTTCGTTGCTTTTACCATGCAACGTTCCTTCGTTGGCCGAGTTTGCTCCAACGGCCAATAGCGGGCCAAGAACTTTGGGATCGACCATTTTCCCATCTCGCCATTCCAGAAAATCGGTTGGTGGAAAAAATACTGCAACCGCTGCTACAGAGGTGTCGTGCCGTTCCATCTTGTTCTTTGCGACTGGATCACTTGCAGCGGGTGTCAATGCTGCCAAGGTTGCTAAATGGCCACCCGCGGACGCACCTGTCAGTCCCAGTTTATTTGCGTCGATCTTGAATTTGTCTGCATTCGCTTTGACATAGCGAATCCCCAATTTGACGTGCTGGTCCATTTCGAGTGCTGTGTATCGCGTTTTAGAGCCTGGACGAATGGCAAATACGACATAGCCTCGACCGCAAAAAGTGGTGTAGAGCTGAGCTAGAGTATGGTCGCGAATCTTGCTCCGGTCCGAATACCAAGCACCGCTTGCGATATCCACGATAGCGTGTCCGTTCGCCGGACCCGTTGGAGTAAAGACATCCATTAAAAGGCCTGTTCCATGAACTTCAGCGAAGACAACATCCTGTAACTGAACATAGTTGAACGCCTCATTCGCCTTAACCTGGAGCGTTATGTTCATGAGCGAAATGGTCATGACACTAATAAGTAAGAAACGCATGCGTTGCTCCATGGAGTACAACAAAAACCACTAGACCTGAACGGTAGCTGAGGAGGGATTTTAGCACGACGAGCGAGGCTATTCAAGTTCGCATTGCGTTTGGCCCGTGCGGTTCAAATAGTTTCCCCAAAGGACAAACAAACTGCTGGTTGCAAAGTAGCCGAAGGCGAGGTGTAGCATGGAGGACATCTTTTCCTTTGGCAAAACCCAGGACTCTGAAAGTCCTGGTATTCCCATCGGAAGGAACAACGCATTATTTGATAGCGGCGAATGAATCAATCCAAACAAGGTAAACAAACCGGCAATCGCTGTGAAAATCGCTGCTTGATTCATGCGCCTATCAATCGCCATAGCTAATGCCGATGCCCAGAGCAAACTCGTCAAGATGAAGCCCTGTTTGAGAATGTGGACCGTTTGCAGATCCGAAAGAAGATCGGGACGAATCTGAAATGAGGATTCAATCGTCTTGAGGTGTTTCGTCAACTGTGGGTCCCCTCCCGCGTTCGCGGCCAAACTATCTAACGCTTGCTGGAGTTCGGGCCGTAGCGAAGAATTTTCGGTCACGGACTGGATGCCAAATCCGCCAAGCAGTTGGTCTGCATATAGATAAGCCAAGAAGGCCAAGGCCGGTACACAGGCTAAGACCAAGGCGGGGTAATGTCGTTTTGGAGTTGCCAAAAAGCTTTGTGCTGAAATCTCGAGTCCAACAAATATTAATATGGGATACACCGCAGCTTTGGGTATCAATAAATAGAAATAACTGAAACCGCCTAGGAGCCCGACTGCACCAATCGTTATCGCAGTTCCAAGTACATATGCGGCTCTTCCGCCCATGGTTTTGTATGCTGGATGACCAATGTAAGGAGTGGTCTGCGTGACGCCACCAAAAAGACCTGCGATCAATGTTGCGAAGGCTTCTACCCCTAGAATTTGGCCTGTCGAATAGTTATCACCCGCAGCACTCGCAGATTCCGTACAATCGATGCCCCCCACGACGGTACCTAAAGCGAACGGAATCGCGACTGGCAAGTAGTTGACAGCAGCCCCCATTTGTTTCCACCAATCAAAACCGAGCGCAGACATCCACTCGGTGGGCGGCAAACCCGGAGCCAAAGACTCCAAAGTCGCAAACGGTTGCCCGGTCACAAACAGTTGAATATAATGTAGGACGCCACCGACAATCAACGCAGCGAGAGTTCCAGGAATCTTGAACGGCATTGGCACCTGTCCAACCAAGCTTGTCAAAACAATGGCGAGGGCAACCAATCCGACGATTGGTTCACGAAATACATCAACCAAAGGAATGAAACTAATTATCACCAGAGCGATAGACGTCAGCGAACCGAAAAGTCCAGCACGTGGAATAACTTTACGGACCCAAGCGCCTGCAAACGCACAGACCAATTTGAAAAGCCCTGTGTATATCATGCAGCAAATACCGATGTGCCAAGCGTAAATTGCCGCCTGCTCTGGCAAAGATCCTGACTGAAGTGCTGTTGAGTATGCCGCCCCCACCACAAAGATAGAAAGTCCAAAAATACTCGGGGTGTCCAAGCCGAGCGGCATTGCGGTCACGTCCTGACGACCCGTTTTATTTGCTAACCGGAGAGCAAGGAAAAAATAGAGCAAGTTCCCAACGAGGACTCCAATCGCTGTTCCCGGCACCATGCGACTTAAGACAAAATCGGAGGGTATTCCAAACCCCCCAACCAGTAACCCTACCATGAGCACTAGGCCAGCCATATTGTCCAGGAGCAATCCAAAATAGGCATTTAAGTCGCCTGAACTGGCCCAGCGGTATCCCCGATTCATTCGCAATCTCCTTGCACCCAGACAAAAAACCAACGGATTGAGAGCCTATCAGCCTGGCGAAATCTGTCAATCAATTTTGAATAATCCATGAATGTTGCCCACCAAACTCTTTGACTCCGATCCTAGCATTGGACTACAATAATTTTAATGGTTTGGTTTTTCTGGCATTGAGATGGCCCGAAAAGTCGTTATTGCCCTTTCGGCCTTATTTTTCGTCGTCATCGCAGGAATTTGAGATCAACGATGAAACCGCAAATGGATACACCAGTCGTCGAGATGGATTTGTTAGGGCTCAGCACAAAGCCAGCGGAGTTAACCGACGAGGAAATCGTCAATGCTTATTTGCAGACTCGTAACTCGCAAGATTTTGAAAGACTAGTGCGTCGTTACGAACGGGAGCTCTATACGTTTTTGCGCAGATTTTTATTCGATGTTCAGCAGGCGGAAGATGTCTTTCAAGCGACTTTTCTGAGCGTTCATTTAAGAATCGAACAGTTCGAGACCGGACGGCGATTTCGACCTTGGCTCTACGCAATTGCAAGCAACAAGGCAATTGATTATTTGAGACGCAATCGACGTCATCAGGTCGCCAGTCTAGATGCCAAAACCTCGTACGGTGACTCGGAGGATTCGATGATCAATCACTTGTCCGGAAATGTACCTCCGCCAGACGAGAAGGCAATTTCCAATGAGACCGGTTTCAGAGTACGAGCCGCAGTCCAAGAGCTCAGCGAGCCAACCCAACAATTGATTCAGCTTGCTTTTTACGAAGGAATGAAGTACTCAGATATCGCCGAAATTTTGCAAATCCCAATCGGCACAGTAAAAAGTCGAGTTTTTACCGCAATCCGCAAACTGAACCAGATTTGGATGCGTATGAGTGATTCATCGACGTCTCGCGATTCTTAATTCGCTCGATGTCGATGTGCTTGATACTTATCAATGATTCGTTTGCACACTGAGCCATGCTTCGATGAGCCGCATCTCCGACGAAACTCTTTTTGGGTATTTGCTCTTAGCATTGCCTGAAGCAGAGCAATGGCGAATCGAATCATTGACCATTTCGGATTCGAAATTGCGTCAACGGATCGAAGATTTAAGAGAGTTGCTCGATCCCATTCGGAATTTGTCTAACCCCGTAGAACCGGTTGCCGATTTAACGGCCACTACGATGGCTCTGATCGAACAGACGGAGCAAAGTGATTCATTGCCGAGCAACCAAAGTGAGCGGATGTCACAGCCTCTTTTCGAGAGCGACCGCGCCACGCGTTTAGCATGGGTTGACAGCTTGGTTGCGTTAGCTGCGGGTATTGTCCTTCTTTCAATATTGCTTCCTAGCGTTTGGTATTCCCGCGAATCCTCGCGAAAGAGTTTTTGTGTTTCAAACTTACGTGAATTAGGTCACGCGATGTCTTTGTATGCGCAAGGAGATTCGAATCGAAAGATCCCCCAGATTGCATTGGACGG
>CAMDKL010000009.1 GCA_945900945.1 Pirellula staleyi DSM 6068 | reverse complement strand
AGCGATCCGATGGAAACGATTTACGAATTGCGACCGTTGAGAAAAGCAGGCGTGAAGCTAATGCTGACAGATCGTGAGGGGCCATTGGATTGGGATAGTTTCGCGGGCATGCTGACCATTTCCATTGAGGCCGAATCGAATAACCAATTCGTAAAGAAGTTGGCGCGAGGAACGACTCGCGGGCAAATCCAACTCGCAAAGCAGGGTAAATGGGTCGCTGGGCGTCCTCCTATCGGCTACACGGTGGGGAAAGATCGGCATTTGGTTCTAGGACCGAAAAACGAAGTCGATGCTGTGAAACATGCCTACCAAGCCTACTCGGGCGGATCATCGCTGCGGATTGTACAGAAATCGCTCCGTCAACAGGGTTTCGACATGGTTGTGTCGTCCGTAAAAACTCTATTGTCGAATCCGTTGTACGTCGGTGATTTCGTTTGGGGTCGCAATACGCAAGCAAAGTTCTTTTCAATGCGAGCGGGTGAGATCAGCACGACCTTCGACACTGGAAAGACTGAGGAATCGGACCAAGTTATTGTAGAGAATGCGCATCCAGCGATCATTGAGAGAAAACTATTCGCGGAGATTCAATTTACGTTCTCGGAACGCAAACGGTCGTCAACTCCTTTAGAAGGTGGCGGTGATTTCGTCCTCTCTGGATTACTTAAATGCTCCGATTGTGAATACGTTATGGTTGGAAGCCGAACGCCAACGAATAGCGGTAAAGATAACCTGTTCTATCGTTGTGGCGGATCTCAAGCCAAAGGAGTCGACTTTTGCCATGCACATAACACGACGCAAAACGAGGTTCTAAAAGCGATATTCGAGACACTTTCCGAGCGTTTCAATAACGCGGATACCGCAGCAAAACTGCGAAGCGAACTCGAAAAGCAATTGAAGCAACAAACAAAAAACGTAGATTCAAACCAACTCAAAGCGGATCTCGTTAAGGAGCAAGCTAGGTTAGACAAGGCCTCCCGGCGCTTGGTCGAAGTCGATTTGGACTTGATTGGCGTCGTTCAAGAGCAGATCCGAGAAATCAAGTTGTCGGTTACAAAACTTGAAAGCCAACTCAAGCAAGCGTCAACAACGGTTGCGGATTCCCTAAATGATTATGATGAGCGCATTCGAAAGTCTATGTCGCTGTTCAAGCAATTCAAGACGATTTACAAGCAAGCCGACCCGATGTTACTTCGCTCGTTTCTACTGTCGTCCATTGAGTCAATCGAGATCACGACCACAAGGGCAGTTGCAGGGAGTCGGTTCAAATACACGTTTGAATTTGCAAAATTAATTGCGAAACAGGATGCAAACCTGTTTTGTTCTTGGTAAACAACTGAACCACGTCCATTGAATACTGGGCAGCGGATTCGACCGCTTTGTAGTACCCACCCGCGATGCTCATATGAGCGCCTAACTTGACCATGTTTAACTAGATTCTCCCAGATTGCCCAATTTGCAGTCGCTTGTCAATTCTCATCTTGCGTGCACTGACTGGGAACACGTAACCTCTATCCCTAGACGGGTTAGAGAACCAAGCCGAGCGTGTCGTGTCCCTAGCCCATGAGTATAGTGAACGCTCAAGAATCGAATGATCAGGATGAACGATTCCATGAAAATTGAACAGGACCAACCCACCAAATCGAAAGCATTTCGCTTTGTTGCAACGATTTTAGCTTTGTCGTTTGCATCAGCAATAGCCGCTGAAACAACAGGCTGCCGGGGCACTGCACCTGCTTTTTCCAAGGCCTTCAGCAGTCTAAGCGCTCCTGCACGCGTTCCGCCACCGGCACAAGGCAGTTTTCAAGTGCCTGGCTCCTACTCCGGCGGTGTCGGATCGTCCGCGAATCCAGCCAGCAAAGGCCTGGGAGGATCCAGCTTTGAAAACGGCCCCAAGACGAGCCAAAATACTTTGCCTACATCCAACCTGATAGACCGGTTCTCCAATGCACAGTCTCAGCTGCTTAGCGCAAGCAATAACGCTCGCAATTCAGTGAACCGGGCCGCAGACGGAATCAACTCCTCGGTTGAGCAAGCCAATGCTCGCGTTGATCGATTCGGACAGGGTGTCGTGCAAGCTAGCGCGGTCCTTTCCGAAGCGGCAAACACGCCCATAGTGAGTTCTGCCCCAGAGCGATTCGACATGAACTACTCTGGCAATGCAAAGACCCCAATCACCGATAGCATCTCTGGTCGTATCGGAGATAGCATTCCGAATGAAAATGCAATCTGGAGAACACCCGTCCCTCGATAGTGGCCGATCGTTCCGGGATCAATGCACATGCAATTGCCTCAACCTTGATAGACCGTCGAGCAACGATCGACGTTTTCCGCTGGCAGCGATCAAGCCAGCATTTGGATAAATATGCTCGTTGCGATCGGAAAACTGATTCCAAAAGATGCCGTGCACGTTACTCTTGGAAAGCAGCATTTGAATGACCTCAAGACCGTTGACTGGCATGCGGTCACGGTTGCTGACAGAAACATTTCCGTTGGTAATGATCGGCGCAATTTTTTCCGTTGATGGCAGTTCGATTGAACCACTGTCAGACATTTGAGACTGATCCCACCACGCATAGTTTGGGTAACTCCAATTCGAAACGACGCTGGATTTCGAAATGGCCGATGTGTCGTCTTGTAGGTTGCAGGGTGCAGTGATTTGAGCCAGAAGTGGAAGCCCTAAAATATTCCAATGGTCGATCAAGTCGGAAATGTCAATTAAGTCTCTAGGCATGGATCCGCCGGGCCAGCAATTGAAATTCAGTTCCAGACCCAAGCCTGAAAGTCCAAGGTCTGCTCGGATAATTGCATCGGCAAAATGCAATGGGCTGATACCGTCTGGCTTCTGCCCGAGGTACTCTCCCCAAGGAGCATCGATTGTTAACACGACCGGCGTCTTGGGGTCGCTTCTACGAACAGCCTGTATGACGCCGACGGCTAAATGCAGAACTTGTTCGTCCGTGATTCCAAGTGTGTTAGGAGCGTTGAGTCCGGTCGCAGCCGACCACAGATGCACTTGACCTCGATATCGCTCAACCATCAACGTGGCATGCTTGCAGGCCGCGTCGTACATAGACTGAAAGTCGCTGAGCAAGTAAAGCCATTTTGGAACGGCGTGCGATTGCAGGTTGAGGAGCGGGCCTCCAAAGATGCGAAGCGAATTGCGACGCGCCCATTCGAGCTGAGCGTCAATTATCGAAAGAGCGGTGCTCTTGGACTCGGTCTCAAGTTGCCCCATTTCCATCGAGATGTTGATCGTGTTGATTGCCGGAACGATGGCGACTACATCTTGCTCCCAGGCTTGAGACGGTGTCAGCTTGATACCGAGGAGTGTGCTAAGTTGTTTTTCGGACTGATGCCGGGCTTGCAAGGACTGGGAGACGAGTGCTCGCGACAGCGGCTTCGACGCACTCACCGCAAGATCGATAGCCGTCTGTGCCAGCATCGTGCAGCGCTCGGCATCGTCCGCAGACAATATCGCTTGAACAAAAGCCGACACCGATCGATCCATCATCGACATGAACGCTTCGGGTAACTTTAGCCCCAGACGTTGCCAATCAATTCCTCGTCCGCGAACTCGGTGAATCGTTCCTCGAGCTAGCTCGAGATGCAACAGATAAGGCGTTTCTTGGCATCGAAGGGACGCCGTCGAAAGCATAATGGGGCCATACTCTTCCGTTGGCCATACCATCGACAATTTGCCCGATTCATTGACCGTTCGGTCAATGATCAAGCAATCGTTTTCAATCCGATTCTTGCTGGCCCATGGTATCCCCTCGATGCCCGAAACAAACGCCGTACCCCATATTTGCGCGTCGTAGCTTTGAGCATTTGAAACTCGAAATCGCATTTGACCCATGCATGACTCGACAAGGGAAATCGGTTAGGGAAAAGGCAAATTGGGGTAGTTGTGGGATGGGAAGTGTACTCGATGCTGACAATATCAGCAATTTGGTGTTTACGTGTGTCAACAAAATCAACGCATGGCGACCGGGCAGCCGACCATTCCACAAACCGTTCACAAGCCCGATACTGATACTGAAGCTACTGGCCTTTCGGTCGAACGACTGCGACGCTCCTCGATCGGTTGGCTTCCTATCGAGGGCCAATCCATCCGTCGCCATTGTTTGGAAAACTCGATTACGACCAGGTCGTTGCACTCCAACTGGCTCATTGCGCACATCATTTGAGTTTCTTGGTTTCGAAAGCGTAGGACAGGTCGCTAGCCGATTTATACCCCACAACTTTTCCGTACGACTCCCACGAGCTTGTCTCGTGGGTGAGAGAGTATGGGAACCAGATCGTGCCTACCTAGAATTCCTATTTTCAAACTTCGCTTCCTGCCAGTCAAGCTGGCAGGAGAGCGGTATCAGCTGATTCGAGGGGTATGAAAAGGCTGCTAGCCTGTCTGAGCTTTGAAATCACAGGCCGTAAGCGTCGAAATCTGCCCTGCAATTATTTCATCCTTCTTACTTTGGGGTGCGTTATTGAGGTGCCGGTAAATCCCGAGTTTTGAACTTCACGTATCCAATGGCGTAACTGACACATCCTAACACAAGTAGCGACGAAACGTAGAACATGGGACCAAGATAGGATGGCATTGTTACACCTCCCTTTGCGCTCGCCTCCGGTACGATCCACCAGGACCACGCGAGCTCCGGATCGTGATAGACGACTTGGACAATCCAATCGGGCTGGTATGCCGAAAGGAAACTAAACGGCTTCAGGTGGCCCATTCGCGGTGTCGACTTGGATAGGATGAAAAGCAAAAGTTGCAGGACGTAAACGCTGATCACGATGCCAATCGTTCGCCATCGATACTGATCGAACGAACTCACCATGACGCTCAATCCCAGAAGCATGAAGCCGAGTGAAAACAGATTCAGGGTCGGCACAATGTAAACGCTGGGTGATACCAACTCCAAAAGAGGTACCATCTGGGTCGTGGCCGCACCAAATGGATTGCTTACACTAAAGTTTAAAATGGGCAGTCGAAACATCCCAGTACTGCTGACGGGTGTTGAATTGGTATGGATCCCCAGATAGATCCCAAAAAAAACCAACCCGCACAAGAGCATCAAACCGACTATCGTCACAACTGCGTGTGCTGCGTAGACTTGTCCGCGGCTCAGTGGTTGGGCAAGCAACATCTCCATCGTTCCGCGACCTAGCTCACCGCTAACTACATCGGAACCTCTCGCAATACTCCAAACGAGAATGCATAGGATTAGTACCGGCTCATCAAACGTAAACCCGATCACACCGTGGTAGGTTAGAAACTGTTCGAGCGGAACCGGGGAGAATTTTTCGAACGCTCGAAATTGTTCGATGAGTGGGGCGAATCCGCTCAATTCGAATTGGCTAACCGTCCAAATTCGCACCCAAGGAAAGAAAAAGACCACCAATGCACATGCACACCACAATAGCTTGGCTTCATGGACATACTTTTTCAAAAGGATGCGAAACATGGTCAGTCAGGGCTTTCAACTACGGTAGCAGATCTCTGACTTGTATAGGAACGACTACCGTTCCATCCATCGAAGACGAAATTGTGCCTGACTCGTCGAAAACGTCGCGGTTCCGATAGGCTGGCTCAAGCGTGGGGCCACTGGGTTGGCAATAAACTTCGATTTGTCGACTCTCAAGATTGACGATCCAATACTGCCTCATGTTTCCGCGTGCGTACAGTCTGCACTTTTGTCGATCTCGTGCCAGCGGAGTATCGGCAATCTCGATAACCAGCAAGACATCGTCTGGCTCCGGATGACGCTTGGAATATCTCCGAATAGGGCCAAGTACGATAGCCAAGTCAGGCTCCGGCTCGCTGTCCACTGTGGAAATAGGCATTTGTATGCGAAGCAACATGTTGGAGGGTATGCAGCATCGCAATTTCTTTTCGACGAGCATCAATGCCAAATCGTGCGGAGGATTATGATTCATCTTAGGTACGATCCAACCTTCCAGCAATGCGACCCGATCTTCGACGGATAATACTCCCAACTTGCCAAGAAGTTGATACTCGGGTTTGCTGAACTTCCGTACAGGGAATGGAGCGACTGTGTCGGACTCAGGCTCTACTATTTGCATCGATAATCCCTCTTGGACTTGCCTCGCTATTGAGGTTGCACACTAATTCCATCTCAATATCATAGTCGAAATGAATGGCACTCAGGGGTAGAAAAACGATCGAATCCCAAACACTTCGTGGCCAAAGTCGAGCGCCTAAAAACGCGAGAGTCAAAACTTGCTTGAAATCCCAAAAAAACGATTCAACGAAGATTTTTCTTAAGCGAGTCTTTAAGGACACTTGACCAAATCGCATAGCCTTCTTTGTTCTGATGCAGCATATCCTTGACAAACAATTCCGGTCGTGGCTCGCCCTGCAGATTCAAATACTTGTTTTGAGAAGCAACAAAAAAGGTATTCGCTTCGCTTCCGGCCAGTTTTTCGAGCGATTGATTGGCCAACTTAATTCGAGGCCAGTGTTGAAATCGAGAGGGCGACGGTGTGACCGCAATCAAGAAGACCGGCGAGTCAGGACGCTGCTTGCGTACAGAGTCCATGACGATCTTCGCAAGCCGAGCAACCTCTTCTGGGGTTTTGTCTGTTTCCTTGCCGGTGATATCGTTTCCGATGAAAATCATCGCGGCGCGAAACCGAAGACCGTTGATAAGTTGGGGCGAATGGATTGCAAGATCGCAGTATTTTGCACCTCCGTAGGCTCTGCGCACAATTTTATAGGGTGCCATATCCTCGGCAATCGTGTCCCATAACCGGAAACTGGAACTGCCTATGCAAAGTATGAAATCTTCGCCTCCCTCCGTTGAATTGGTCGCTGCCAATTTGGCGACGTCTTTGTCCCACTTGGCTGCTTCCAACGCGTATTTCGTCAGATCGTGCTTTGCATAAAACTGCAAAGAGTTATTCTCGTTGGCCGTTTTTTCTTGACCAAAGACGGACGGCACCAATGCAACGGTGATTAGCAGTACCATTGCACCGATAGAAGAGTTCATTGTGTTAAAAAAATTCATGGGGTGATTACCTTTCGCGCTATGAGCATCTGAATGACTTGTTCGGCTAAGTGTTCGGGTGTTTGGGAATCGCCCGCGAGTTCCAATTCGGCTGACTCGGGCGATTCGTAGGGATCTGAAATACCGGTGAAGTTCGGGATCTTGCCTTGGATGGCTTGCTGATACAGTCCTTTGGGATCGCGTGCGATGCAAGTCTCCAGCGGAGTGTTGACGAACACCTCCAGAAAATCCCCTTTGGCTCCACACGATTCTACACCATACCTGACACGATCGCGGTCGACACGATACGGACTTACAAAGGCAGTTAGGCAGATGAGGCCTGCGGATGCAAAGAGTTCCGTAATCGCCCCTACACGACGAATATTTTCTTCGCGATCCTGTGGGCCGAATCCGAGGCCGAATCGTTTTGCGAATTCGGAGCCATGAACTGGTTCGAGCAAATTCGGACCTGCACAGAGTCCGTGTCGGACGTTGTCACCGTCGAGCAAGTACGTATGGGCGCCTCGCTCGAAGAGTTTCTGTTCTACAAGATTGGCAACCGTACTTTTACCCGAGCCACTCAGCCCAGTAAACCAGACAACGCATCCTCGATGTCGATGGCGTTCGAAGCGGAGCTGTTTCGTAACAGATTGGTTATGCCAAACAACGCGTGGGTCTTGGCTCATGTGGACCGGTCTTTGGAGGGACGTTTTGGAATGGTTGCCCGTGGCCATGGGTTGTTTGACTGCGGCACTCACCATGCGACTTAGTGAACCGGCGGGCGCTAGCCCCGGGCCGCTCACCTTGGCGACGGAACCTATCAGCCGCAGTGCGTTAGCACCGGTTTTCCCTGGGTAATGAGAAAACCGACGCTAACGTGTTTCGGCTCATGTTGCAGAGTGAGTGCAATTGGGCTTTTAAGAATTTGGCCCTGCAATCACAGGCTAGAAAAGTTTTATACACCAATGACGGCCCCCGCAAGTACCGAAGGCTCCAGAAAATGGATGAAGACCTAGTTGGTCGGTCCAGATGCTAGGAATAGCCTCTTGCTAAATACCCGCGTGAATCCAACATTATTGGCCGTCGAGTTAACTCCCGCTAGATTGATCGTCGTGATTTGCTGAGTTCCTGCTGTTCCGCCGGTTGTACCAGGGTTTGCAGTTCGGAAAATGAAATCTTTTGGCGATCCCGAAGCGACCGTATACGTTCCTTGATCCACATTTGCAAAGGAGTAGTCTCCATTGGAATCCGTCGTGGTCGTTCGGTTCACCACCGCGTTACCGACCGTTGCCGTACCCGTCAACGTTACTGGTACGCCGGAAATGCCAGGCTCTGTGGACTGGCCAGTCCCATCTTTGTTGCTGTCAATGTAAATTCGACCGGCTAGGTTTGCAACAACAGGTGCTGTAATGGCAGTAGCGGCGGTCGCTGTGTTGTTAGTCGAAACCGTATCGTTGGTCGCAGTCACCGTAACCGTGTTCGTTACGTTGCCTGGAGTGGCCGCTGGGGCCGTTGCGAGAATCGTAACGACAGCCGTTTCGCCCGGTGCCAATGTCGGAATGGTCACGTTAGCCGTATTGCTTGAGCCAGCAGCAACGGTACCCGCTGCGGTCGAACCGATCAGCGATGTTCCCGAAACAAAGTTGACTCCGGTTGGCAGAGTATCCACGACGCTGACCGACGTCGCGGTCGACGGGCCATTGTTCGTCACGTTCATGGTGTAAGTAACACTGCTACCGATCGCTGCAGACGTTGGGCCGCTCTTGCTGATTGCAACGTCATTCTGTTGTGTCAATGTTGTCGTGACCGATGCGGCATTGTTGTTGGCAATTGACTCGACTGTGGCTATGTCCGTCGTACTGATCACGGCGCTGTTCACTAGAGCGGCAGTCGATGCAGGTAAAATGGCCGCAACGATGATAATCGTATTGTTGCTGCCACCCGTGGCTAGATTGCCAACCGCAAAAGTGATGTTGTCAGGATTGGATGCAGTAGTATCTGAGGCGGATGCCGGAATCGTTACCGTACTTCCGTTGACCGTTGCACTGATCACTCGGATACCATCTGGAATATCGTCAACAACTTGCACGCTGATCGCATCCGAGGGACCGTTGTTAGTTGCCGTCATCGTGTAAGTGATGGTGTTTCCAGATATCGCCGTTGTTGGCCCAGACTTTGCGACGGTTAAGTCGACTGCGCGAGGAGCATTGGCGATAATCGAACTACTGTTGTTATTCGTGACCGCCTCAATATTGACAGCGGTATCGGTCGCTGAGATCGTCGCCAAGTTGGTAAAGTTACCTTGTGTTGCGGACAGAACGACACCAATAATAGTAATGGTTGTCTGGCTTCCAGCTCCAACGGCTAGGTTGCCGACATCGATGGTTATGTCATCGTTATTTGCTGCCGTAGTATCTTGTGCCGTGGCTGGAATCGTCACCGTGTCAGTAACGTCACTGGAAACCGCAGAGATAACTCGAATGCCGTCTGGAAGATTATCTACGACGCGTACCGTCGTCGCATCAAACGGACCGTCGTTGCGTGCCAGGATCGTGTAGGTAAACGTCGAATTTGGCAAAGCCGTGGCTGGGGTCGTACTTGAAACGGGATTCGTCGTGATGGACTTCGTGACGACTAAGTCGATATCGCGCTGGGCATTTGCGGCGATTTGGCTATCGTTGTTGGTTTGTGATATTTCATCGTTCACCGTCGTGTCGGTCGCCGCAATGTTGGCGGTGTTGGTAAACAGGCCGGATGTTGCCGCCAGGATCACTGCGGTGATTGTGATCGTGGTTTGATTGCCTGCACCGATCAATAGTTCACCGACGGCTACTGTAAGATTATCGGGATTGCTTGCCGTTGTGTCTTGGGACGAAGCGGGGATCGTCACGGTATCGGTAACGTCGCTTGAGGTCGCCGTCAAAATTCGGATGCCGTCTGGGACATTGTCGGTGACTCGAACAGTCGTCGCCCGACTGGGGCCATCGTTACGCGCTATCAGGGTATAGGTAATGGTCGATCCTGGGGCAGCTATCGCTGGAACGCCGGTTGAAGCCGGATTGGTTGTGATCGTTTTTACGACAACCAAGTCGCTTCGCAATTGAACAGGGAGCGAAACCGAAGCCGTGTTAGGCAACGTAGTCAATTCCGTCCCGAGACCTGCAATGGTCACGCTGTTGACGATCGCAGCCGGGGTACCAGTACCGGTCGTTATCGCAAGCACTTCGGCAACGATCGTGATAGTGCGTTGTGTCGATGCGCTTGCGGCTAATGTACCAACGTCCACCGTAATATTGTCTGGATTTGTGGCGGTGGTATCCGAGGCCGAGGCAGGAACCGTTACAACATCGGTACCGACGTTCGATGTAGCGGTAATGACGCGAATACCGTCCGGGATGTCGTCCGAAAGAGTCACCCCAGTCGCAGGCGATGGTCCATCATTCCTCGCCGCGATCGTATAAGTAATCGTAGTGCCAGTTGTCGCGACCGTCGCTGTCGAAGTCTTTGCAACCGTTAGGTCGAACTGAGGAACCAAGCCAATATCGAAGCTGAAGTCCGTATCAGTACTCGAGTCTCCGTCGGTGGTCGGAGCTGTATCTGCGTTGAGCGATACCAGCGAAGTCACGACGCCGGTGCCAACAACCGCTGTGCCCTTGTTGGCATTGTTGGTGCCTCCTGGAATCGTTGAGCTAACGACAAATCCAGCCGCCGCTGCACCAGTCAAAAACTGGCTGCTTGGGATAACAGTAAAATAGCGGCCTGGGAACAGATTGGTAAACGTGTAAATGCCCGACGAATTCGAGGTTGTGCTTATGGGAACGTTACTGCTGTTCAGTGTGGCGATATCCGTTCCTGCATCGAACACACCGTTGCTGTTTGTATCTGTAAACAATTGCAGTGTTACGCCGCTAATACCTGTTTCCGTCGGTGCTCCTGTATCGAAAAGACCGTTGTTGTTCCGGTCGGAGAAGACAAGATCCCCGATGCTCATGGGCGATAGATTTGCAATGTTTCGGGTGATCACCGTGGCGCCAAAAGTTTCGATCGTGTCGATGATGGCATCGGCGGCATCTGGACCTGTAATTGAGATCTGGATTGCACCCACACTCGTGAAGTTCGCGCCCGTGCCGCTACTGGTTATGAAATCCGTGAAAGGGATGTCGAGAATAGCGGATGGCGATGCGCCCGATGTCGTCGGGATGGCAACCGTCACTGTCGACGCGTTGGCACCGCTGTTGACCTGAAGCGTTATTTGCGTTCCCGCCTCGCCACCAATTTGAAAACGGAAGCCGGTGGCCGCACCAGCGGATGTCAAATCGAGTCCACCGAGACCGCTCGTTGCAAGAACTTGGGCGTCGCTGTCAACACCGTCATAGGACAATATTCTAGTGCCGTTCGCACCTGCACCAACGTCAAATGCTAAGAAGTTGGTTGTCGAAGGTGTGTCCGATTGCATCGAAATGGTGCCGGCAGTCGCACTGACGAACATGTCTCGTTCACCGCCAATCGCTTCGGAAGCAACCGAGGCATTGAAGTCCGGGTTCGTAACACCAAAAGACGCGGTCGCCGTTTGTGCCGTCGTGTCAAACGTATCGATTGTTGTTAGCGCAATACCTGCGACGTCGGTTGGGGTAACAATGAGGGTTTGTACGCGCTGCGTAGATCTTTGGAGCAAGCCCGTTGCAACACTGGACTGGACAATGAAATAAGTCCCGGCAGTACTTACCGAGAACGAATAGAGGCCTGTCGTAACCGCAGAGGTAACGGTCCCTACCAAGATATCATCGCCAGCCGCGCTCGTGCCAAGGCCGCTATCGTAGGTTGTGTTGCCACCGTCCCGAAACAGCGCAACGCTTACCCCGGAAAGATTGGGATCAACACCCGTGTTGAATCCATTGTCGGTGAGGTCTTGGAAGACCGTTCCGGTGATGTCGGCGGCCATCAACTGGCGTCCCTCGAGCAACTCCATTCGAAGTTTGCGCTTCGCCCGTGCTTTGATCGCAGGAGACGCTTTACCTTTTTGCGAGCCACTCAAGATTTCGTAAAGTCGATTCCAAAGTCCAGCCATTTTTCAATGCTCCATCCATGGGCTCGGCGGCAATGGAGTCAACCTTGAGCGTTGTCGCCCACGTATCTGCTTCCCTGCCGACCGCGATATCTGTTTGTATTGCGTGGTTTTAGAGGCGTCGAATCGGTATCACTCAACGAATCAAGGGCTCGACAGATCGAAAAGATCCATCAAGCCCCAGATATTGAGCCAGCTTAGCTGTCAATTATCGAATCGTTACCATCGAAAATCGCCGCCCAGACTCAATCCCTGTACCCAGTAATCGGAATCTTGGAAGGTAAACCTGGGGTTCAAGAACGCAGTTTGTGTCGGATTTTCTGGAGGAAGTAGGTTTGGATTGACGGTTGTATCGATTTGGTCCCCTGGGCGAACCACGTTGCTCCAGTAGATGAAGGAATAGCCAGCAGTCAGACGAATTCTTTGGGTCATTTGATAGCCAAGAGTTGCACCCAATTCTGGTACGACACCGAATTGATTGCGTACAAAGGTTCCGCTATTTGTCCGCTGAGCTAGCAATCCACCGTTGGCGGTTGTTGAGGCTCCAGTTTGGGTTGTTTGCGTGCTGCCGTCGACGGTAACTTGTTGGAGAGTGTTACCAAGGCCCATTCGCATCAGCATGTCGAGCGACCAATAACCTCGACGTCCCATCCATTGAACACCAAGCTCGACACCATTGAATTGGTTTCGTGTTTGGAAGTTGTCGTTGAGGATGAAACTGCCAGGATTGTTTATGCTCAGGGACGTAAGATCTTCTTGAATTCCGAGGGATTCATTCAGTTGGAGATATTTCCATCCTAAAGTCGCATCGATTCGGGACTGAGATGGAACGGGACCGCAAGCGATGGGCGAATAGGCACAACCACTGCTGCAGCACAGTAGTCGTCGAAATCGAACTGCTGCACCATCTAGTTTCGAGGTTGCAGTCGTTCGTACTCGACCAGACAAAACGCCTGGGAACGAGACGAGTTCGGAATCTTCCAATCCGGTGACCGCATTATAAAATGGTCGAGCCAAAATCGCACTGCCGTTGGATTGTTGATCGAAATTCTCAGTTCTTGTTCCGAAGCCTAGGTATTCGCCTTCGATGCCAAGATTCGGATTGTTTGCAAACCACCAGCCGAATCGTACGCGTGTACCATTCATGCGATCGCTGAGAATATCGTTGTTGCCACCATAAAGCGTTGTTGCGAGCGGCAGCACCCCGGCTAAGTTTTGGGCTGTTGGAACGGGAGAACTTGTAACCAACGCAGGAGTCTCCATCCCGCTTTGGTACCAGTTCAAATACTCAACACTAACCCAACCGTGGGATGGCAGGGCGATACACAATTGCCTTCTACCTAAGCCGCCTGGGTTGCAAAGATCGAATCCGAAAGGGCTCCCGCAAGCGTCACCGCAACTGGCACATCCGCCACCGCCACAGGAGGTGCAACCGCCACCAATCTCCGCCAATCCCTCGTTTGGATTGTAGGACTCACCGAGCACGATTTCGGGTGCGTCTTCGTACACGACTTCACCGTCGCCGTCGCCTGCGATCACACTTTGCTGCGATACAAGGCGCCCGACGGGGCGCGATGGTCGAGGAACAGCATTGGACCGAGCCGGTACAAACGGCGACTGAGCGACGCGGACTCCCGAATTGCCTGCGCGTCCTGACGCTTGGTTTTGTCCGAAGGCGTTGCCACCAGCGATCGAAGTCCCAACGAGTAAGAGGAGGGTGAAGCGGTTCACGACTGTATCTTCCATGATTTGAGGCTGAGGACTCGCGCCAGACGTGCCTGTCGACGCAAGTGAAAATCTTTACCTAAGCGGAAAACCTTTCCCGCTCGTCAGAGTATCGATCGAATGACGCCATATATTTAGCCTGTTCCAGAAATACCCCCGAAAAAGAAAAGTTTACGTAGGCTTCGCAGACTACCAAAACTGAATTTCTTTTAGGAAAACGGAGCAGCGGGCGCTTACTTCGGACCTAAAGCACCAGTTTTTGCGCGTTCAATGACGAAATCGATCAACGCTTGGCATCTGAAGAAACCTTCCCAGAAGTTATGCCCTTGCCCCTTTACGACGAGCAACGTTACCGAATCCCCGGCTCCGGTCGATTGATAGGTTTCGAGAAATGTTTGCGAATTCTCCTTGAGCGGTACAACCTTGTCCTCGTCACCGTGAATGATGAATACAGGAAGCTTGGCCTTGCCCAGTACGGACATACGAGCGATTGGGTTGGTATTCACAATTTGTTTCTCGAGTTCTTCAGGCGCCATCTCGTAAGCGGCAGCTGCTTTCGCGAGTCCTGGATAAGTCTTGAAATCAAAAACGGGGTAGATGCCCGCTAGGCCAGCGAAGCGTTCTGGGTGATCGCAAGCCCACGATGTCACCCACAACCCACCTCGGCTGCGTCCGAGCAAACATGGACGCTTGGACAAGCCCCGCTTGTCGGTCATTTGATCAAAGAATGCGTCGAACAATTTGCGAGAAGCAGGATTGCCATACGCTTCCCCAACATCGATTCCAGCCACGGCAACGCCCGCGTCTAGAAATTGTTGATGCATCCATTTCTCATGTCCGTCTGGGTACCCTGCCAATGTCGGAGCATAAAACACCCATGGCTGCGGCGTTTTCCTTAAAGACACCTCCGGCAACAAAATGAATGCAGGTCGGTTCTCGACCAAGAAAGATTCTCCTGGCAAGATTAGTTTCTTCGTTTCGTTGGCCTCTTGCGGATCGATTGCGATCGCTTCCAACGCAAAGCAAAAAGAGCTCACCAAGAAAATCAAAAAACGCATGGTTCAAGTTCTTTCCAAGTTAGGGCATTAAACGCGAACGGATGACGGTCGCATATCTCATTCCAACGTTTGGAATTCTTTTGGGGTTTATGTTTCTTGACAAACCGATCACGCCAAATTTCCATTAAGCCTAAGGGTGGGCTGATGGGAATACAAGCCCGACGCGCAAGCGAGGGGGCGAAATAATCCCTCACTTACGCTTCGGGCTTGTATCGAAGCCGTTAGTTCAGCTATTGGCGGCGATTTCGTCAGGCCAGCCTAAGGGTGGGCATTTTACGCAAAAAGTTATTTTGGCGATAAGTTTATCCTTTAAGCACCTGTAGAGGGGTGTTATCATACTAGCTAGGCGTTAGAGTACCCGAGAGTCAGTTCCTCAGGGCTAGAGTTTTTTTTCCCTCTCAATTCATCGGATTCATTATGAAAAAATCGCGTGGTTTTACATTGGTTGAACTTTTGGTTGTTATCGCAATCATTGGGATTTTGGTTGGCCTACTGCTCCCGGCAGTACAAGCGGCACGTGAAGCTGCTCGCCGAATGCAGTGCACGAACAACCTCAAACAGATCGGTTTGGCGATTCTTAATTACGAGAGTACCTACCAAAAATTGCCAAACAAATCCGGTGGCACGACGACTGGTAACAATGTCGCGGAACGGCTCCTTGGTAACTACGACCGGCTCAGCCCTTTTGTTCCCCTGCTGGCTTACGTCGAGCAATCTGCTTTGCTCGCACGTATTCAAGCCGGAAACGAAAATACGGCCCTTGGAGTTGTTGCCGCTGGAGGGCCATCCGCCTGGTTTCCAAAAAATGATAACACGACTGCAAGTTTAAGATACTTTCCCTGGACTGTATCAATTCCAGGTTACCAATGCCCATCGGACTCGATCATTCCGATAGCGACGGGCGAACATGGAACAAACTCATACGCCGTTAACATGGGAGACCAGGTCCTAAATGTTAACGGACGGCAGCCGATGCGTGGTCCGCTCGGTGGGACTGGGTTCTACAAAAAATTGGCAGCCGTCACCGACGGTACAAGCAACACCATTGTTTTTAGCGAACGAACGGCTCATAACGCGGACAATTTCAATGACGGAACATTTAAGACCGCGTCGGGAGCACAGCTTACTAGCCGCTTTGAGGCTCAAGTACTCGCTATTCAAACAAGCCCGAGCAGTTGTAATGCCGTTGCGATCGGCAATCGTTACGCACCTGGAACGCGACTGAAAGCACGTTTTGGAATTCTATGGACCGATGGACAAGCAGAACGAACTGGTTTCAATACCGTTCTGGGACCAAATAAACCGTCTTGCTTTGGTGATGGCATTCAAGCCGCCGATTCTGGCACTGTCGTTTTGCCAGCAAGCAGCATGCACACGGGAGGTGTCAACATCGTTAACTTGGATGGTTCCGTTAGTTTCGTAGCGAATAGCATCGATACTGGCAACACGTCAGCAATCCAAGCAGTTCCAACGGGTGCAAGCTTGTATGGCGTTTGGGGTGCACGCGGCACTTTGGACGGTGGTGAAGTCACTCAAATCGATAACTAAATTCGATTCGTAAGTTTCCACAAAGGCCACTGTGGCAATTGTCGCAGTGGCCTTCTTCATTTCTCATCTTGCATTACAGGAGTATTTCGATGGTTTGGACGCGATTTGTTGTTTTGGGAGCACTTTGTACCTTGTTCACGGGTTGTGGAGGCAACAGCGGCGGTGACCGGCCAACGGCACCGGTAAAAGTAACAGTTACTTACAAAGGCAATCCGGTCGAGGGTGCGATTGTTCAATTTATCTCGGTCGAAAATCCTCAGCCAGCGGTTGGCACAACGGACACATCAGGGAACTGCTCATTGACCACCTACAAGTCTGGTGATGGGGCTATCCTAGGCAGCAATGTCATTACGATCACCAAAAGTGAAATTGACAGGAAAAACATCAAGGCTGGCAGGCCAGAAGACGCGGACTTAGTCGGAGTAACACCTACCCCAAACCTCAAAAGTTTGATTCCTAATAAGTACTCCGCACCAGGATCTTCGGGACTTAAAGAAGACGTCAAAAAGGGATCGAACGCGTTTACGTATGAGCTAAAGGATTAGTCCTTACAACCACAGCTTCAATCGACCGTCGAGATAGTCGGGAAGTGCCTTGTTCACCCAACGACGAATTTGGCTGTCGTTGTAGCGGGTGCTGAAGTGACCGCAGATAACAATTTCGTTTTTAAAATCATTTCGGCGAGCGACGATATCATCCAGGTGCGTGTGGCCGTGCTTGTGAATTTTCTCTTTTCGGTGATCGGGAGCGACGAAGGTCATTTCGGTAATAAGGATCTTGGCTCGATACATATCGGGGCAGTCATCTAACCCTTCGGGGGCCGTATCGCCCGTATACGCGATCAGAGGGATGCGGACTTCGTGAGTCACGTCGGTCCCCGACAGTTTGATGTCGCGAATCTGGTCGCCCGTTAAATGAGCAAACTCTGGACGGAGTTTTTTGCGTCTGTCCCAAACAATAAATCCGAGCGATGGAATCGAGTGCCGAGTCGCGCTTGTCGTAACAACCAATTCCCGAGAAAGCTCGATCTCTTGGTTGGCCGTGAGAGGAATCAAATCGCATGGGAGCCTGCCACGATCTAGGCGCGATACACACTTGAGGAGCGCATCGACTGTCGACACTGCGGATTCCGGCATGTAAATCGTTGGCGGCTCCATCTTCATCATGCGACGCCGCGCCACGTAGGCAGGGAGTGCCGCGATGTGGTCGATGTGGGCATGTGAAACCATGAATCGTGGAATGGCCATATAATCCCAGGGCTGGGCACCGAGATCAAAGCCTAGTTTCAGTTCCGCGATTCGCCAGTACGTCTGAACCGCAGCTCGCGAATAGCCGTCGATAGTGAGTTGATCGTGCTTCATACAAAGGGTAGGGGCGTTGTCGACCGAACCGATGGTTTCGGCTAATTGAGAATCAATGCGTTGCGACGCATTGGACGCTCGTGGCGTTGATTCTGCTTGGACAGCAGCTTTTTTATCGGACACTGTTTGCTTTTTCTACTTCGGACGGCTGTAGTTTGTGAGACGGATTGATTGGGATCTTGGCAACTCGCCAATCCAACAATTGTAGCTCAACTCGTTTCATTCCGTTAAATTCGTTTATATTGGGTCTGAATGCGACGTCTATTTGACCGCGATGGTTGTTCAAAGGTTCGATCCACTCGGCCTGACCGAACGCGACGGCTCGCATCGATGCCCCGTACTGAGCGAGTTTAACGCTCATATGCCGTTCACCGCTCCCCATCGCTTTGGCGGGATCCGCCAGTTCGACATTGCTTGCCACCAAAATAGGACGGGGGTTAGACGCTCCAAAGGGTGCTAGTCGTTCAATAGTAGAAATCGTGTGCAGATTCATTTGTTTGAAAGTCGCTTCCGCATCGATATGGAGCGAAGCGATCGGTTTTTGGCCCGTGAGCTGCGTTGAAACCACCTCGGAAAAAGCGTCGCGAAAGGCGGCAATGTTGCGTTCCTCGATTCGCAAGCCCGCAGCCGCAGCATGGCCACCGTAGTTCAAGAGGTGATCTTGGCATTGATGCAACGCAGCATGCAGGTCGATGATCCCTTGAGATCGGGCTGAGCCTGTAGCTGGTTTTTGTCCTGTCGAGTCCATACCGATAATGACAACAGGTCGGTGGAATTTTTCCGATAGCTGACTTGCAACGACGCCGATGACGCCAAGATGCCAACCCGGCCCGGCGAGAACGAATGCCGAATCGTTTTCGATATCGAATTGCTCTTTGGCTTGTTTCGTGGCGGCAATGACGATGCTGCGTTCGAGCGATTTGCGATCTCCATTAAGTCGATCGATATACTCAGCCAAGACAGCGGCACGTTGCGGATCTTGCGTTGTGAGCAATTCGATCCCGAGCTGTGCTTGACCGAGTCGCCCGGCTGCGTTCAAACGGGGTGCGAGCGTAAAAGCGATATCTTCGGCTGTGAGTGTGCTCTTTTGATCGAGCTTGGTCTGCTTCATGAGGGCTTTGAGACCGAGCGGGCCGTGTTGTTGCATGAGTTTCAATGCGTGACGAACGATAATGCGATTTTCATCGAGGAGTGGTACTACGTCAGCGACCGTTCCAAGGGCTGCCAGCGTGGTTGCTTGAAACAAAAATTCACGCAAAGCCGTTGAGACTTTTTTGGCTTGGCTAGCATGTTGGCAAAGTGCCCATGCCAATTTAAAAGCGACTCCAGCGCCGCATAGACCATGGAACGGATAGTTGTAGCCAGGTAGAGCGGGATGAACGATGACGACAGCATCAGGAAGCTGTTCGGACATGCGGTGGTGGTCTGTTATGATCAAGTCGATCGCAAGTTCACGACACAGCTCCGCTTCCTTGATCGAGCCGATTCCGCAGTCCACACTGATGATCATTTTGCGGCCGCGTTGTGCTAGTTTTTGAATCGAGTCGCAACTCAAACCGTAGCTGTCCTCGAGTCGATTCGGAACGTAATACTGGACCTCGGCACCGAGCAGGCGCAGACAACTGAAGAGAATAGACGTGCCTGTCATGCCATCCGCATCGTAGTCTCCATAGACGGTAATCGGTGTCTTGGCTTGGATAGCAGCGAAGATGCGTTCCGAGGCGGCCTGTACTCCCGGCAGGAGTTCTGGTTCCCGCAGATCGGAGAAGCGAGCTTCGAGAAAAGTCTCTATCGATTTGTGTTCGGTCATCCCGCGATTGAGCAATAGTTGTGCAACTACGGGTTCGACAGCTGACTTTTTGGCGAGCTCCAAGATAGCTGCGGAATCGTGACCTTTAAACAGCCATTGCTTGGCCATGGGAAGCCCTCCGTGAAGAATAGGTCCGAGTTTAACCGACGAAGCCGCTGGAACTGATGTTTAACCGGCGAAGCCGCTGGAAATGTGTCGTGCAATCGCTTGACCCGTGCCCGCCACTACGCGGGTTAACCATCCCACCGCTACGCGGGTTAAACGTAATGAGACAGGGCGAGCCGAAACTCGCCCTGTTTTAGTGATGTGAAAACGGCGATCCGTTGCGAATTACTTACGCTTTTCAATGTGGAGCGTAACGCGTCGGAGCCGTCGATTGTATTTCTTGAGCTGCAGTTTCTCCCCGCCAGGCCTGCGCAAAAGTACGTAATTGATATCGCCCGTCTCTTGGCAAACGAGGAACGTGGTTTCCTTTTTCTTCTTGCTCTTGGCCATTTTTTTCGAACTTACCTTCAACAAAAACTGCGTTCTTAGACATTTGGGAACGCGTATTATGGATAACAGTCCTATTTCTGCCTAGTTCAATTGGGTTATTTGGGAAGTTGGGTTTTGGAACGAATGGGTAGCTGGTCGCATCCAAGCAAGGCCTCATGCGTCAAGTTGCCCGATAATCCGACCCAACCCTCAAGTTCCGAACACTACGTTTCCGAGAACATGGAATACAGCGAGTTGAAATAGTGATTGGGTCGTTTTTCTCAAATATGATTAAATTCCAAACTAAGCTTCCCAATAGTAGACAAACCGCATCAGCATAAGTTTTACTATTGGAGCGAGTGGCTCCTCTGTAACAGACGTCCCAAAAACGGGTAGTAATTAGGGTTTCGAAATGACGAAAATGCAACGCCGAGAATCTTTGAAGCTAACCGCGAGACGAATTTTTCGGGCAATATTGCAAGGAGTGCTTCCAGGATCGGTCAATCATAAGGCACGCCCAATCCGTTTTGAACCGTTAGAGTCGCGTCAATTGATGGCTGTGGATTTCTTCGAGGCTGCGTCCATGGTAGCCGCGTCGACGGTACCCACGGCAAACGCGTCTGCACAATATAACTCGGCTCCGCTGAGTACGGTCGGTCTGGTTGGCGAGGGAGAAGATGCTCCAAATTTGGTCGAATTTGCCAAAGCCTTACAACAGGCGGGCGTCCGTTTCTTTGGTGCGGACTGGTGCCCGTTCTGTACCGAACAAAAAGCACTGTTTCAAGACGGTGCTCACTTCTTGCCTTTCATTGAAATGTCGAATCCGGATCGCACTCGCAATGCGACGGCGATCAGCGAGAACGTTTCAACCTATCCAACATGGGATTTCGGAAACGGACAACGAGTGACTGGCGTTCAAACATTGCAACAGCTTTCAACGCTATCGGGAATTGCCATCCCAACGGGTAGCAACCCAACCTTTACCGTGATTCCGAATCAAACCGTGCTCAATGGCTCACCTCTGCATGTGCCTGTAGATGCGTATGATCCGAACGGCGGTCCGCTAACAATTACTGTCACCAGCAGTAACCCATCGGCCATCGCTGCGGAGATGGTTACAAACAACAAGTCGTGGAAGCTCACGGTCAATGGTTACGGTGAAATGGTCTACCGATTGTTCGCGGACGAGGCGGCTCGACCGGTGGGACGTATCGAATCGCTCACCAACAGTGGTTTTTACAATCAAACGGCTAGTAACAAAATCATCTTCCATCGAGTGATCGACAACTTTGTACTCCAAGCCGGTGACCCAACGGGTACGGGAAGCAGTGGTTCGACTCTCGGAACCTTTGACGATCAATTCGACGTCGATCTACAGCACAATCGCACCGGCATTTTGTCGTATGCAAAATCAGGGGACGACTCCGGCGACTCTCAATTCTTTATCACCGAAGGACCTCAGCGACATCTCGATTTTAACCATTCTATTTTTGGTCAGATTATCGAAGGAGATTCGAATCGCGAAGGCATATCGCGTACTAAGGTGACAAACGATCGCCCTGACTCGGAGATCTCGATCAAGTCAGCCGAAATTTTCAATGACACCGAGAACGGCTTAATTCGGTTGAAGGCCCTCGCAAACACCGGAATCTCAACGATTACGGTCACCGTGACAGATTCGACTGGAAATGCGTTCTCCCGAACTTTCACCGCCACGGCTGCTGCGGATTGGGCGAATGGCGCACCATTCCTCAATGACATCGTCGTACCAGCGATAGCTCCAGGGCAAACCGTCAGCATCCAATTGTCTTCCCAAGATGCCGAAGCGCAATCCGTCGTATACGAAGCCACACGCCGAGGCTCGGTTGACTACCAATTTAATGTGAATGCAACGACGGGTGTGCTGAGTGTCACCGCGCCAGCCAATTTCACGGGTGCATTTGAATTGACTGCCGGGGTTCGAGCTACCGATCAAGCGTCCGTTACAACAGGCGATACATTTGACACTCAAGTCTTGCGATTCAATGTGGCGGCAGCGATTACTGCACCCACAAGTGTTGATCTGGCATCGGTAAGCGATACAGGAACGAGCGACTCGGACAATGTAACGAATGCAGCCACGATGCAATTTGTCGTAGCGGGCACGACTGCGGGCGCTACCGTGAATCTGCGAGTCGGCGACCAAATCGTTGGAACCGCAGTTGCGACCGGAGCCACGACCACCATCACAACCACACTCGTTTCGCAGTTAGGGAATGGCACGCGAAACATTGCAGCTACGCAGACGCAAAGCGGTGCCACCAGCAGTGCGTCTCCCGCTCTCTCCGTTTCGTACGATTCGACACCGCCGGCTGCAATTCCCGCCTCCGGATTACCGACCGCTGCGAATGTCGGCAGCACGTTGAATTTCGATTTGGCTGCTGCGGAAGAAGGCCAGGGACTGCGATACGCTTTGGAAAATGCGCCAGCTGGCTTAACGGTGAATGCGACGACCGGCGTTTTGACTTGGAGTCCTATCGAGTCTCAAATCGGTCCTCAAACGGCAAACCTGCGTCTGACGGACGTTGCTGGCAATTCGCAAACGCAGACAATGGCTATCGCCGTAGCGGCCCAAGCCAAAGTAAGAGTCAGTTTGCAGCTGTTTGATTCCACCAATACCAGCCCAATCACTTCGGCCAGCGTCGGTCAGGAATTGGTCGTACGCATCGTTCTAAATGATTTGCGAACCGACGGTGATCCGGCAGGAGATGGTGTTTTCTCTGCTTATATGGACTTTGAGTATGATTCCAGCAAACTGGAGTTGGTTGGCGCAAGTCCAGTTACTTATGCGTCTTTGTTTGGCAATGGGCGAGCGACACCGGTAACGACGACGGCTGGCTTGATCGACGAGCTGGGTGCCTTCTCGAGCTTCAACGTTGGCCCAGGACGAGATCCACAAACGCTGGCAACGGTGAGGATGCGAGTCAAGGCGACTGGCCAAGCAAACATCAGTACCAACCCAGCCGAGAACCCGAGCCGTGGAATTACTGTATTCAAAGAAGATGTCATCGTGCCTTCGAGCCGCGTGATTTTCGAGACCGCCAACTTGGCGATCGGTCAGAACTTTGTTGCAGTGAACGATACGTTCAATTTCAACGAAGACAGCACCAACAACCCACTTCCCGTTCTTGATAACGATACGATCGTTGCGGGCTCGAACGCCGTACTAACATTGCAGTCGGTCTCGTCGCCGTCGCGCGGTGGTACCGTTTCGATTGCTTCGGACAATCGACGCTTGATCTACACGCCAGCCGCCAATACCAATGGGTCTGAAACCTTTACTTACACCGTCCAGGATCAAACGGGAGCGTCGGCCACTGCAACCGTCACGGTGGGGCTTACCGCAGTCAATGACAATCCCGTTGCGGTCAACGATTTTCTTGGAACTGTCAAGACAACGGACCGCGATGTCTTCATTCCCGTTTTGACGAATGATACGTCAGGACCGGACACGGGCGAAACATTAACGGTGACCCAGGTAGGGAATCCCTCTCAAGGTGGTTCAGTCCGCGTTGCGACCGCCGGCAGTGGCGTGTTGTATACGCCCCGATCAGGATTCACCGGCAATGAGACGTTTACTTATACCATCAGCGACGGCAACGGCGGGACATCTACAGCTACGGTCACTGTAACCGTTTCTCCAGCCGTGCCACCTCCGACCGTGGTCGGTGAGTCTTTCACGATCAACGAAGATGCAGCTGCAGCCGACTTCGACGTGCTTGCCAACGACACGCCTGCTGTATCCAGCGATACGCTGACCATTTCAAGTGCAACGGCGCCCAACGGAACGGCGAGCGTCACCAACAATGGAACGCGGTTGAGCTTCACGCCCAAAGCGAATTTTGCTGGACAAGAATTGGTGGTCTACACCGTTCGCAGCAGCAACGGTGGGCTTGCAAACGGAACTGTGACCTTCAACGTCACCGGTGTAAACGACGCACCGGATGCTGTGAACGACTCTCTCGACACTCTCGCGGCTCCGAATCAATCGCTCAACGTACTGGCAAATGACGTGACCGTCGATACGGGTGAGACTCTCGCTGTTACGGCAGTCACACAACCTGCGACAGGAACAGGGAGTGTCCAGATCGGACCAAACGGTCGAACGGTACTCTATAGTGCGCCAGCGACGGACTTCACCGGATCGGCTACTTTCACATATACCCTTGGTGATGGCAGTAGTTTGACGGATACGGCCACGGTGACGCTCAACGTCCGCAATTTCACACCTCGCGACGTTGGAATTCAAGTCCCCTTAGGACTTGGTGGATTGCCATTTACGGTGGAAGTGATTCCTCCCGCGAGCAGTAATGCGGGTGCGACCGCCGTGCCCGTCCTTGTCACGGCCGATGGTGCGAAGGTTGTCAATGTTGGACCAGGCGACTATCAATTCATGTTGGCTGATTTGCCATTCATTCAAGGTGGCCAACAGTCCGTGTTAGTTAACTCCGCAACCAATGCAGCGAGCTCACTAACAACGTCCTTTAATGTTGGTATACGCGAGGCTCGGTACATCGATATCCGAGATTTTATGGGACAAAACCTGCGACACGGTATCACCGCTGCGGTGACTCCAAGCACTGAATCTGTATGGAACGATGGTCAAGGTGATTGGCGGAATTTCAGCAACGTAAAAGTCTCGCTGAACGATGATGGCAACCAATTGACGGTTCGAGCAACAAACCCGACCAATCAAAACGTGCAAGCTACTCTACCTGTGAGCGACTCTAAAGTCGTTATGCGAGGCAAGGAGGGGAGCTCCTCACTCTTCCGCATCCAAGCTACTCCGGCCGAACTGAACTTCACTCCTGTCATGTCAACTTCGTCAACGACCGGATCTGGCGAAGGAGAAAGCACATCGACACTCAATCCGGCACTTGTAGATCAAGCGATCCAACAGGTTCGCGGCAGTATGTCAAGTATCGATGATTTGGATTCGTTGTCCAACAAGAACTCCATCGCAAATTCCAACCCGATATCCAACGGCTACCGACGCGGTTTTAGAACCCGCTGATTGGTTATTCGGTGCTTGCCACAGCGAAGGCGTGAACTTGCCCAGGATCTTCGCATCAGGTTTGGGGTTCCATGTAGGGGTACGGTGTTATGTGGGGTGTGGCTGTAATTGTTTTGTCGTTGTTACTGTTGATCTATTTCGCGTATCGCGATTTTAGCGTCTTGGTATTGGCACCTTTGTGTGCTTTGATCGCGGTCTTCTTGGACGGCCATTTGCCGCTGCTGGCAACTTACACGCAAATCTTTATGGGGAGTGTTGGCCAATTCGTCAAAGACTATTTCCCGATATTTTTGCTCGGAGCCATCTTCGGAAAACTGATGGAAGAGTCCGGTGCAGCCGCGAAGATTGCCGACTGGGTTGTGCGAACCGTCGGCATCGAGCACACTACTTTGGCCATTGTGCTCAGTTGTAGTATCCTGACCTATAGCGGCGTTTCGCTGTTTGTGGTTGTCTTTGCCGTATTTCCGATGGCACGCTCTTTATTCCGTGGAGCAAATATTCCCAGACGACTCATACCGGGGACTATCGCGCTGGGTTCGTTTACCTATACGATGACATCCTTGCCAGGGACGGTCCAAATTCACAATCAGATTCCCATGCAATTCTTTCGGACCAACTCGTTTGCGGCGCCGGGACTTGGCTGTATCGGGGGTGGAATCATGTTCCTGCTGGGCATGTGGTGGCTCAATTCACGGGTAGCTCAAGCACGCCGAATGGGCGAAGGATTCGGTCCGTCTATTCCCGCTGATGCAGTGTCCATAGAGGGCGCATGCGTTAACGAGACACGCGTGTTGCCGTCGGCATGGAGCGCCTTTCTGCCAATTGTCTGCGCAGTGATTTTTAACATGCTCTTCTCCTTTGTCGTGATCCCTCAATGGGAAACAGCTTACCTCGCAGAAGAACAGTTTGGGAAAACAGAACTCAGCAGAGTTATCGGCATCTGGTCGACCATACTGTCGTTGTCTGTGACTCTGGTGATAACGATTCTGATTCACTTCCGGTCCATCGACAAGCTCAAGCTTTCAATCTCCGCAGGGGCAAAGTCGTCGCTGTTGCCGCTGTTCAACACCGCATCGGAATATGGATATGGGAGCACGATCAAGTCGTTAGCGGGATTTGTCATTGTGCAAAAGTTTGTCACTGGAATTGCCCCCGGAAATCCTCTGATTTCCGAAGCGATCACGGTCAACACTTTGTCTGCGATTACCGGTTCAGCATCGGGCGGATTGAGCATCGCACTCAAGACGTTTGGCGAAACCTATTATGAACGCGCCCTCGAGGTTGGGATCGATCCGCAGTTGCTACATCGCGTTGCTTCGATGTCTTGTGGCGGCCTGGATAGTCTACCACATAACGGTGCTGTGATAACACTGCTGTTGATCTGCGGAGTCACTCATCGTCAGGGATACAAAGACATCGCCGCGATCACTATCCTGTTCCCTCTTCTGGCGACGATTACGGTCGTGGTACTGGGAACGGCATTTGGGTCATTCTGACATGACCAGATTGCCGAAGGGATCGGCGGCCGTCGCACGAATCAGAGCAGAATGAATAGGAAATGCGTGGTAGAGTAACCGATCGGATCGATTAGCACAGATCGCGGACTTCGGGCGGGCGTCCGTTCCGTCTAGCCCGATCAGGAACTGTCCCAGGCCTATCAGCCGCTGCGCGGGTTAAACAAGTCGCAAGGATCGCTTGCTTATTCGCAGCTTTATGTCTTGCGATTGCCGAACGCACCTACACCGCGAGCAAATGCAGCTACATCGATGCGAGCCGCACCAGCTTTTCGCAATGCACGCGAGGCTTCGTGGACCGTTGCTCCGCTCGTGACGATGTCGTCCACAATCAGGAATTTGGCCCCCTTGATTTCCTTTTTCTGTTTACACCCAAAGGAATCCTTTACGCCCGTCCGTCGCTCAACAATCGTTTTGGTCCCTTGCTTGTCCGTCCAACGCGTTCGATAAAGCCAATGACGCCGTATGGGAATCGCAAGTTCGCATGCGACGTTTTCCGCAAGCACCTCCGCTTGGTTGTATCGGATCGTAACTCTTCGAAGCCAGTGCTGCGGAATCGGGACAACAAAGTCGTAGAGCTTTGAATCGAATGCTTCGTGCCGTTGGAGCCATTTCCCCACTCTCGTGCCTAACTCCATTGCCAAGGACTCACAGGACTGTTGCTTGATCTTTCTTGCTGCTTGAGCTGCGGTACCAGCGTATGCGGTATAGCAATAGGCATGTCGGAATGACCACTTGCGTCGTTCACAGTAGAAACACTTCGCGGTCGCTTCCATAAGAATACTGTGCACCGTTGGCAACGGTGCACTGCAACGTAAGCAACCTGATTCTGTCGGTGTAATTTCCATCTGACATCGCGAACAAATCGACTCTTGTTCCGAGTCCACAATCGGTTTGGAACACAGAACGCAGATACGGGGGTACACAAGATCGATTAAATGTCGATACCAACGTTTCGGCAACTTGTATGGTATTTTCAGCAGCGGGATCAAAACCGGACGCTCCCTTTCACTTTGATTTCGTCATTATTTTTTAGTCAACACAGCTTTCTTTCGATTTGGAAACAGTTCAGCGCAGATCCCACAGACCTTGCCGTCGCATCCGCGAGCGGTGCAATGTTCACGACCATAGAAAATGATTTGAAGATGCAGCTTGTTCCAGGTCGATTCGGCGAATAGATTTTTGAGATCGGTTTCGGTTTGAACGACAGAACGACCGTTGGTGAGTCCCCATCGTTGAGCAAGTCGGTGGATATGGGTGTCGACTGGAAACGCCGGATGTCCGAACCCCTGACTCATTACGACGGAAGCCGTTTTGTGCCCGACGCCCGGTAATCTTTCCAACGCCTCAAATGACTTAGGGACTTTACCGCCATGCTCATCGACCAATATTGAGGATAGTTCCTTGATGGCTTTGGATTTTCGGGGACTGAGTCCACAAGGCTTGATAATTTCTCGAATGCTTTCAACATTTTTTCGGGCCATGTCAAATGGGTTGTCCGCCAGTTTCCAAAGCGAGGGGGTGACGCGATTGACCATTTTGTCGGTGCATTGAGCACTTAGGAGTACCGAAACCAGCAACGTGTACGTGTCTTTATGATCCAATGGGATAGTTGTCACGGGGTAGAGACTCTCCAGTCGATTTTGGACAATTTGGGCTCGTTCCGATTTTTTCATGCTGGGCTTTTTCGTATTCCATTCACGTACGTCAGCCTGTCCTCAGGCTGACAGATTTCAGGAAGGTTAAGTCCGGCTGAGGACAGCCGGACCTACGTGACTATTCAATATTGCTTAAAACTGCACCGCAATTCTAAACGATTCAGGTTTTGGAATTCGGGGTGCCGAAAAAAAGCGAGTCCGTGTTATCTTAGTGCGTTAGAAAATACACACAGAAGCCCAGTCCGTCATCGATCCGCATAGAAAGTCCATTATCGCCATGATCGCGTCTAACCAAGCAGCCTACTCCAACCCGAAACGTTCCGACGTTCCAGTCTGCGACACTTGGGACTTGACCAGCTTATTCGAATCGGATGCCTCTTGGCTGACGGTACTCTCGCAATTTGAACAAGAGATCGCAGGCTTTGCTCAGTTTTCGGGGCGGCTAACCGAATCCGCTGAGGTTTTAGCCCAGTGTTTGTCCTTTGACGTAAAACTGGACCGGTTAGGAGAACGACTGGGTACGTATGCGTTCTTAAAGACGACGGAGGATCAGGGCAATAGTCACTACCAAGGCTTCGTCGCTCGCTATCAAAATCTTGCAACGAAAGCAGGCCAAGCTGCCAGCTTCCTCCGGCCTGAGATCTTGTCGATCCCACCGGAAAAAATGGAAGGGATGATGGCGGAGGATTGCTTAAAACCTTTTTCGTTAGTCTTAGAACGCATCAATCGCTATCGCGAGCATACGTTGAGCCAGCCCGAGGAAAACCTGTTGGCCATGCAAGGTGAGATGGCTCAAACAGCAAGTAAAGCCTTTCGCCAATTAAACGACGCCGATCTCAAGTTTGGGGATGTAGTCAACGAAAAAGGGGAAGCCGTTGAGCTGACAAATGCATCGTTCAGTTCGTTTCTCATCTCCCCAAATCGCGACGTTCGCAAACGAGCCTTTCACCAATACTACAAGCAATTCCATGGGCATGAAAATACGCTATCAGCCACCCTCGCAGGAAGCATCCACGGTGATGTCTACTACGCGAAAGCACGCAACCACCAGAGCGCACGATCAAGCTCCTTGTTTGCGGACAATGTTCCGCTTAGCGTCTACGACAACCTGATCACCGCAGTTCGAAAGCGGCTGCCGGAGGTGCACAGCTACTTTGATATGCGTCGACGCAAGATGGAGCTAGATGAAATCCACCACTATGACACCTATGTGCCGATACTATCGGCGCAGCAGTCGCATCACACTTGGGATGATGCCGTTTCGCTGGTTCTCAAGTCGCTCGAGCCGCTTGGACAGCAGTATGGCCAAGTCCTAGAAAAAGGCCTCCGGGGTCGCTGGAGCGATCGCTATCCGAATCAGGGCAAGCAGAGCGGAGCCTTTAGCTGCGGCACCTACGACGCGGATCCTTACATCTTGATGAATTTCAAACCGAGCGTGCTGAATGACGTCTTCACGTTAACCCACGAAGCGGGCCATTCCATGCACAGCTACTTTTCTGCCGCCAATCAGCCTTTTCAGTACTACAACTACACGATCTTCGTCGCGGAGGTGGCTAGCACATTCAATGAACAGTTGCTTGCACACCATATGATCCGGAACGCGAAGACCAAGGAGGAAAAGGCAGCGATCCTCAATCACGAGATTGATAGCATTCGAGCAACGATAGTTCGGCAAACCATGTTTGCTGAATTTGAAAAAATCACACACGAGATGGCGGAGTGTGGTGAGCCGCTAACCGTGGCTAGTTTTAAGTCCATTTATAGCGAATTGCTCAATGCTTACTTTGGTCCCGATTTTGTGGTGGACCAAGAGCTTGCTTTAGAGTGCTTCAGGATTCCGCATTTTTACCGGGCGTTCTACGTTTACAAGTATGCGACAGGATTGTCGGCAGCAATTGCGTTGTCAAAACAGGTGCTTGAGGGCGGGAAGGCTGAATTAGACTCTTATTTAGGGTTTCTCAGGGGTGGATGCTCGCAAGACCCACTCGAGCTGCTAAAAGGGGCTGGCGTAGACATGACACAGCCTGAGCCGGTGGAAACGGCATTGGTCCAGTTTGGCGAGTTGGTCAAGCAACTCGACGAGCTCATTTAGCGATGACGGGGCATTCCCTCGCCACTTAGGATGCAACCGTTTCCAGAATTGGTTGCAAACTGAGCCGCTGGAGCTAGCCAAATGGCACTAGCCGGCAAGCGCCCAAAGTCTAATGAATAAACCGGGCTAGCGAAAAAAGCGTGCCAAACTCGATGATTAACCCTTGCAGGGTTTGGCACTGCATCGCTACACTATGGGGCTCCCTGTTCGGGAAACCGCGGTTCATCGACGATTGCACGACGATTGCACGACGAAACTCGCCGCGACAAAGTTAGCTTAAAGTCCAGGTAGATAAAGGTTTAGGAGTAGGCAAGTATGCCGCGTCTTCTCGGTGTTGATATTCCGAATGACAAGCAAGTCATTTATTCGCTTCAGTATCTTTACGGCGTTGGTGCCGTTATTGCTAGGGAAGCGTGTGTAAAGACCAAAATCAATCCGACCAAACAGGCTCGAGACCTGGATGAAGACGAATTGAGCCGTTTGTCCACTTTGCTCGAACGAGATTACACTGTCGAAGGCCCACTTCGTCGTCAAATCGGTCAGAGCATTCACCGGCTGCGGGAAATCAAATGTTACCGAGGGGTTCGGCACAAGCAAAGCTTGCCGGTCCGCGGTCAACGCACACGCACCAATGCTCGAACCCGCAAAGGGCCACGGAAGACGGTTGCAGGCAAGAAGGGCGTTAAGGACTTGCGATAGTTTTTCGCGGGCCGACGTTTGTACCCCGCAGCCTTTCCATGGGTTGCGGTTCGTTCGCATAGCGAACTAACTTATTCGTACTTTTAAGTATCATCCGCATTTCGATTTGAAGGAACGGTCCCACTGTGGCCAAGACAGCAGCAAATACCAGTGCTTCGGTTCAAAACAAGCGACGCAAGGTTCGACGCAATGTCACCTCTGCGGTTGCTCACGTAAAGGCAACCTTCAACAATACGACGGTAACGATCACCGACATGAAGGGCGATACTTTATGCTGGGCCAGTGCGGGAACTAGCGGTTTCAAAGGGTCTCGCAAAAGCACCCCTTTCGCAGGACAACTGGCGGCTCAACAGGCTGCCGAAAAGGCTGCTAAATTTGGCGTCAAGGAAATCGAAGTCCGTGTCAAAGGGCCCGGGTCAGGTCGTGAATCTGCTATTACTGCTCTTCAGGCAGCAGGTATCACGGTCAAATTAATCGAGGACATCACTCCGATTCCGCACAACGGTTGCCGGCCTCGCAAGCGTCGTCGCGTTTAAGTTGGAATGAGTCCAAAAAAAGTCATCACGAGTCAGTTTTAGTTGTTACTGGAGTACTTAGGCAATGCATATTCGTTGGCGTGGATTAGAACTACCGAGTCAAGTGAGTATTGATCGCTCGACACTTTCGTCGACCTACGGAAAGTTTACGACAGAGCCTTTCGAACGCGGTTTCGGAGCAACGATCGGCAATAGCCTGCGTCGTGTTCTCCTCTCCAGTTTGGAAGGTAGTGCCGTAACTCAAATCAAGATTCGCGGCGCTCAGCACGAATTTTCCTCAATTCAAGGTGTTTTAGAAGACGTCACGGAAATCGTTCTGAATGTCAAAAGCTTAGTGGTAAAGAACCATAGTGACAACACTCGCGTTTTGACAGTGACACGGGACAAGGCTGGACCGATCACCGGTGCCGACGTTCAAACAGACTCGGATGTCGAGATCATCAACAAGGACCATGTGCTCGCGACCTTGACCGCCGACGTTCCATTTATGATGGAAATGGTCGTCGAAAACGGGCGCAGCTATGTCCCAGCAACCGAACATAGCTCTGGCGATCACGAAATCGGAATCATTCCCGTAGACGCTGTTTACAGTCCAGTCGTCCGCGTTCGCTACTTCGTCGAAGAGACCCGTGTTGGACAAAAGACAAACTACGATCGATTGATTATCGAATTGTGGACCGATGGTTCTGTGCATCCTGAAATGGCTCTGGTCGAAGGGGCAAAGATCCTTCGAAAGCACCTTAACCCATTTGTTCAGTCAAGCGAATTGGGCAAACAAGTCCACGCGGTCGCTCGAGGCGGGCCTGGCAGTGCAGAAGCTCAACTCGAAGCCAAACTCAATACGACCGTAGCGGAATTGAAGCTTTCGGTGCGTGCAAACAACTGCTTGGAAGCTGAAGGAATTCGTCAAGTGCGAGATCTTGTCCAGCGAACGGAGGATCAGTTGCTCGAAGTCCGAAACTTTGGCGAAACAACGCTGACCGAAGTTCGCGAAAAGCTTGGCAACATGGGATTGCATCTTGGGATGCGTGTTCCATCGTTGCGTTAATCCGATTGCCAGCCGCGGGTTGGTTATCTCTAAACCTATCAATTTGCTAAATCGTTTTGGATATCTGTCATGAGACACCGTAGAAAAGGTCGCGTTCTAGGACGCAATTCGTCGCACCGCAAGGCGCTATTTGCGAACATGGTTTCCGCAATTTTCCTGACCGAACGGGAAACAACGGAATTGGAGCCAAACGCCCCTAAAGTGCCTGGTCGAATCATCACAACTCTCGAAAAAGCGAAAGAAATTCGCCCAATGGTAGAGAAGTGCATTACGATCGCTATGAAGGGCTTGGCTGGCGAAGCTGGCGCTGTCGAGTTTGAAACCAAAGCGGAACGCGGGACCGAGGAGTGGAAGGCTTGGCGGAAAAGCGATACTTGGCGTAAATGGGCTGACGCTCGCTCGCCCGGCATCACGGCACGACGTCGCGTCTATGCCATGATTCGTGACAAGCAAGCGGTGGATGTTCTGTTCAACCGAATCGCGCCAAGATTTACGACTCGACCAGGTGGCTACACGCGAATCATGCGATTATCCAAGCCTCGATTGGGTGATAATGGAACGCGAGCGATTCTCGAGTTCGTCGGCAAAAACGATCGCGTTACCAAAAAAGCCACAAAGCCGTCATTCGAAGTTGCTGCAACTTAATAGCAAACCTCGGAAATTTGGTCCGTACAATTTAGAATGAATGATTAGGATGAGCAAAATGCGCATCCTTTTTTTACGTCCCAACTTGACCATTCTAAAAATCGATTTGCTAGGTCCGTCCTAAAATCTGCGGTCATCTGCGAAATCTGCGGACAAATAACGAAGATTATTTCCATCCGCAGATTGCACAGATTTCGCAGAGTCAGAACTTCAGAATCACGCTGATGCACGACTTAACTAAAATTCGCAAGAATTCAGCTAAGTTTGGTGAACCTCTAAACTCTTGCGAGTTCAGCTACTGGCCAAAGTCAGCGGTATTGAGTGCCCTTCGGCTAATGAATAATCAGAGCTAGAGATAACGATTGAAAATATTCTCGAGCATTTCTTGCCGACCGCTTTCGTTCGGAGCGACATCGCCTTTTTCGAGCATGTACTTTTCCAAGCTTTCGAAAGATGTCTTGCCAGCTTCGATTTCCATGCCGATACCGCTATCCCAGCTTTTGTAACGATTCGATACGAACTGGCCGATGACGCCGTCCTTGCGAATTTCGGAAGCGATTCGGAGTCCTCGAGCAAAGGCATCCATTCCGCCAACATGTGCGTAGAACAAGTCGATCGGCTCAAAGCTTTCTCGTCGCACCTTGGCATCGAAATTGACTCCACCGGTTGTTAGTCCGCCGTGCTTTAAGATGGCCAACATACATTGAGCGGTCAAATAATAGTCGGTAGGGAATTGATCTGTATCCCAACCTAGGAGCAAATCGCCCGTGTTTGCATCGATCGAACCGAGCGCGCCCTGCATGCCAGCGTAGTCAAGTTCGTGCATCATGGTGTGTCCAGCTAGAGTCGCGTGATTGGTCTCGATATTCAGCTTGAAATAGGGCATCAGGTCGTAGTTTCGCAGGAAATTCAGGCAAGCTGCCGCATCGCTATCGTATTGATGTTTTGTCGGTTCTTTCGGTTTAGGTTCGATTAAAAACGGTCCTTTGAAACCGATCTTTTTGGCGTAGTCGACGGCCATGTGAAAGAATCTGGCGAGGTTGTCCAATTCGCGTTTCATGTCGGTATTGTAAAGGCACTGATAGCCTTCTCGGCCGCCCCAAAATACGTAATTCTCACCACCAAGTTCCTTGGTCACTTCTAGGCATTTTTTGACTTGAGCGGCGGCAAAAGCAAAGACATCTGCGTTGCATGTGGTAGCCGCGCCATGCATAAATCGCGGGTGGCTGAACATGTTGGCGGTTCCCCAAAGCAATTTGACCCCGGTCTTTTCCTGGTGATCCTTTAGGGATTTGGCGACGCGGTCAAAGTTCGCATTGGTCTCGCGCAACGAACCCCCTTCAGGGGAGACGTCTCGGTCGTGAAACGCATAAAACGGGGCATCTAGTTTTTCAAATATTTCGAAAGCGACTTCCACTCGTTTTAGGGCGTTTTCGACCGAATCGGAACCATCATCCCAAGGTCGAATTGCGGTTCCTGGTCCGAATGGGTCCGAACCGGTACCACGCATTGTGTGCCAATAAACGATACTGAATCGCAAATGATCCTTCATCGTCTTTCCCTCGATCACCTCCAAGGGGTTGTACCAACGAAATGCTAATGGGTTTCGACTTTTCGGTCCTTCGTACTGGATCTTGCTGATGTCGGAAAAATAACTCATGCCTAATGGTGCCTCGAAATGATGTGTGAGGAGTGTACGGAAGCTGAGTTCAGTTTAGCAATAAGGTTCCGAGGTCGGGAGGGTACTCAGCAGTTGAAACTGAATGGAAGCTGCAAAGAAGCTTTAAGAACCGTGCTCACAGCAAACCTAAGGACGAAAACGTTGGAGGAGTCATGCGAGGCTATCGGTTTGGAAATCAACAGGGGGGTAGTCAGGTGGGAAAATGAGAAAACCCTCATTCTTAATGGTCAATAGATATGCTTAGAAAGAAATCTCAGTACACTAAGACAGAGTCTGCGTTTTGCGAGATCTGGGTTGCAAAGGCATGCTTTGTTCGTTTTTTAGGTTCGTGGAATCGGAATCTCCCCCCAAGGTCGCGACAAAAAGTGGAGTCTTCGAGGAACAGTTTGGTATGACGCAGATCACATCTGACCGAATATTCGAGTTAATCAAAAAAAGCCGACTTGTTGAGCCGGCTATCCTTCATGCACAGCTTGAATTGATCAAAGAGCGAAACAACGGGGTTTTGCCCGAGGATCCGGTGGCAGTCTGCAAGGAACTAGAGGAAGCCGGACTGGTTACGCGATGGCAGTGCGAAAAAGTTCTGCAAGGTAAGTACAAAGGCTTCTTCTTGGGAAACCATAAACTATTGGGACACCTTGGATCCGGCGGGATGAGCAGCGTCTATCTTGCCGAACATCTAGTGATGCAGCACAAGCGGGCCATCAAAGTGCTTCCAAAGTCGAAGCTTGGCAACAATAGCTACCTTGAACGATTTCAACGTGAAGCCAAAGCCATCGCTTCTTTGAATCACCCGAACATCGTTCATGCGTTCGATATCGACAACGAAAAAGATACGCACTACATCGTAATGGAATATGTCGATGGTGCAGACTTGCAAACCCTCGTGCGCAAGCATGGTCCGTTGCCATTTGCTGTTGCAGCCGACTACATTGCACAATCCGCTCGGGGGCTCCACCATGCACACGAAGCTGGCCTGATACACCGCGATGTTAAGCCTGCCAATATCCTTGTCAACAAAAAGGGGGTCGTCAAAGTTCTCGATCTCGGTTTGGCCTTGTTCTCCGAAGAAATGGATCCTTCGCTCACCATGGAGTACAACGACAAAGTGCTCGGCACAGCCGATTACTTGCCGCCAGAACAAGCGATCAATAGCCACAATATCGACAGCCGCGCCGACATGTATGGATTGGGATGCACACTCTACTTCTTATTGACTGGGCACGCCCCCTTTCCTGAGGGCAGTATTCCAAGCCGAATTATACGGCATCAGAATTCCATGCCCCCCGATATCCGAAAAGATAGGTTCGATTGTCCAGGCGAACTGGATGGCGTTTGCGTCAAGATGATGCAAAAAGATCCCAAGTTTCGATACGCGACCTGCTTGCATGTGGCCGAAATTTTGGAAGCCTGGATGGTCAAATACCGTCAAGAGACCCAGGACGATCCATCCAAATCGAGAAACAATAATTTGTCGGTTTCCGACTTGCTCTCAGAAGGAACAAAGAAATCAAATCAAGATATCGAAACGGTGACCAAACTAAGCAACAAAACCAAAGTTGACCAAGGTAGTTCCGTTGTCGTTTTGTCTACCTCGGATAGTGGCGTGTTGAGGGCGATTGTAAAAAGCGATTCTTCGTCGATCGATAGCAAAATCGATCTCGTGCACGACACAAATGCCAAAAAATCCAAAAGCCAAGCGATTGCAAAGGCCACGTCGTCGATTTCTAACCCGCAGAATAGCAACAGTGGAGGATCGTCACCTTTACTAAAACCGTACGACCAGCCAACGGCGACCAAGCAGCCAACGGCGACCAAGCAGCCAACAAGGTCTGCCGCGATACCTCAGGGCAATTCCGCCAAAACAGATTCAAATTCAAACGTCTCCCTTTTGGTCGGCGTTGGCGTTGTGACTTTGGTTTTGTTCGCAGTCATCTTATTTGCCGTTTTCGCGATTCGATAAGTTGGAGTGGGTACTACCGGTCCCCACTATGCACCTTTCTTTCTAGATGCCATTGAATCCTATGCTACAAATTGCCATTCGACTTTGCTGCGGACTCGCTCTTTTACTATCACAAGTCTGCCAAAACCAAGCAGTTGCTCAAAATCAAACTGCTATCTCCAACTCAGTTGACCTTGCACTTATCAAAGAATTGGTAAGGAAAGCGAGCCAGCTTCTCAGGGAAGGAAAAGTAGTAGAATCTGTTGATGCCGTTGAACAGTCGACGATACGGATCCAAGAGTTAACTCAAAACGCCTCCGGACAAGAACTTTCGGAAATCAAAAAGATCCATGTAGAACTTACGAAAGCACACCAACTCCTAAGCGTCGAGGGAGCAGAACTCACCAACTTGCCGACGTGGGATGCGTTGCTCAAAGAGAAGAAACTGAACCGCTCGAAAAAGGAAGACGAGAAAAAGCCAGTACCGCTGCCTTCCAGTCAAGCAACGATTAGTTTTTCGAGAGATATTGCCCCATGGATGGTCGAACAGTGTTCGCGATGTCATATCAACGCTGAACGTGGCGGTTTCTCGCTCGCCACCTACACTGCCTTGATGAAAGGTTCGAAAGGGGGCGTAGTCTTGTTCCCTGGTGATCCTGTGGGCAGTCGCATTGTGGAATCCATTGAATCGGGCGACATGCCGAGGAATGGTAACAAAGTGTCAGCCGAAAACTTTGCCAAATTAAAACAGTGGATCAAAGAAGGGGCGAATTTCGACGGCCCCTCACAGGGAGCTCCAATCACATCGTTGGCGAGCAGCAAGCCAGCAGAGGCCGCTAAACCAACCAAAGCGGAACCAATCAAGACTAACGCACCGACCGGAAAAGAAACTGTGAGCTTCGCGCGCGACATTGCACCTATTTTGATCGCCAATTGCAATGGATGCCATTACGCAGCCACTCGTGTTAGCGGAGGATTGCAGTTCAACCTGTTTTCGCAAATCCTAAAGGGTGGCGACAACGGTTCAATTGTTTCTCCAGGCAAACCGGATGAGAGCCTCATCGTTCGAAGACTGCAAGGCGTGGAGGGTGCGAGAATGCCGATGGGAAGACCCGCTTTGTCGGATTCTCAAATCCAGCTGGTGGCCACGTGGATAAAAGAAGGTGCGACGTTTGATGGCCAAAACAAGGATGCTAGACTCGATCAAGTCGTTGGCAAAGCGTTCGCAGACAAAGCAAGCCATACCGATCTGATGGCCAAGCGTATCGAGAGAGCTCGCGAAAAGTGGAAAGTAGCATCTCCAAAAAGCGAGGCCGATGAAGCAATTGACGATCAATTTCATGTCATCGGCAATATCGGTACGGAAAATACCAAGATCCTTCTAGCCCAGGTAAATAAAGCAGCAAATCAAGTCCGGCAGATGTTCAAAGTTTCAGGCAAAGCGCCTTTGATCAAGGGTGGTATAACGATCTTCGCCTTGAAGCAACGGTATGACTACAGCGAATTCGGAAAGATGATTGAGAGTCGAGCATTGCCGCCAGAATGGTCAAGCCATTGGCGAAGTGACGTTTTGGACAGCTATGTTGCGATCGTTTTCGACAAAGCGGAAAACAAGATAAACGAATCCTCACTTTTGCAACAGCTTACGAGTCTATGGATGAGCTCCCACGAGGGAGTTCCTCGCTGGTTTGCGGACGGAGCTGGGCGTCAAGCCTTAACCGTTGCGGTTGGTGACAACGATGCTCGGGTTCAGCCATGGTTAAGGCGATTGCCGGAATCGATGTTGCAGCTAAAGAACCTGAAATCGTTGTCGGATGGTTCGATGAACGATGAAGCGTCGGCCACAATTGGCTTCGGCGTCATACGAAAAATGCACGTTGCGAAAATGAAAACTCAGTACGATACCATCGTCCGGTCCCTTGCAAGCGGAATGAGTTTCGAACAAGCGACCATGAAAACAATTGGACCGATAGATGCCTTCCTTCAGAAACTGCTGGGCAAAAAGTAAGGTATCGTCGCAAATCTTGAAGTCCATGTTTAACCCGCGCAGCGGCTCGTGCTCTCCAGTTTCATCTGCAACTACCAATCTTTACTTCTTCAGGCCAAGCTTCGGATCGTATTTCGAACCAGCCGAAACTTGAGTCAGTGTTAAGCGAACATTCGTAGGGAAAAACTTCTCAGAGTCGGAACGCTTGTGTGCGTGTCCGGAGCCGCCACTGTTGTCCTTGATCACCAAGTCCATCTGCTTGATGCCTTCGGTCCACACAATAGAGTCGTTCTCCCAAAACGATTTCATGGAGATGTCTTTCTCGTAAACCCCAACCTTCTTATAGATGTCGGTACCCAGGCAACCGTATCCGTTCTTTTGCCCTTTGTTGGGTATGTAGCAAATGCTCCAAGTCGTCGGTTCGTCCCCTGCTGGCTTGTCTATCACTTCCAGTCGAACGTGAACGGTACCGTTGCGATAGTCTACGGGGGACGTCCAATCCTTGGGACGATCTGCGCTGAGCATTTTGTCCTTTACGTAATAGTGAGACTTACTCGGCTTTGAATTGTCTGCATTTTCTTTCGTGTATTCGAACGTTACATCGAACAAAACGAACTGCTCTGCATTGCATGCAGTTGATGCAAGAAAATGCAAGAAGAGTGTTAGCGCAAAAAAGTAAATTGCAAATGGTTTTGGTCTATATCGCCTCGGTTGGATCGTTGTCATCATGTCATGGTCCCGTGTTTGGAAATCGTGCCAAGTCTCTTTGGTCTGGGTCGAGCGACTCGGGCAAGTACGAAAACAATTCTGCGTTCTTTAACCAAAAGCGAATTTTGTAGTCACTCTTCGTTGCACCTTCTGGAAACGAGCCCGTACTCCATTGTAGGATATGTCGGACCGAGTCTCCTTGGAATACCACACATTGATCGCGAGAAAAACCAGCCACAACCTTGTTCTTGCGATCCAGGATCTCGGCCGAGATCGCGCCACCCGGTTGGGTGCGCGCATTGATCGTGACCATCGGTTTGCGGAACGGCTCCCGTCGAGTGATCAACCAGCCTTCGTTCGAGTCCTGGCTGGACAGTGAGCAGAACCCGTCCAGTCGCAAAGTGGCTAAACCAATCGATGCTTGCACTCGCTTTTCGTCATGAACACGATCGGTGCCTCCAAAATAGAAATGTAGTTTGTCCCCGACTACGACGGGCGCGCAAGCCGTCACGATCATACCGCGATCCCAATCGGTAGCTTGACCACGAGGAATGAATTGGTTCCGCTCGGGTGGGCGAGTCCAGTTGATCAAATCCCATGACCAAGCCAATTGCACTTCCATGTTTCGGACTGAATCCGATTGGGCTTCGTGCAACTTCTCCACGCTATATTCACCGAAGCGGAAATATCGAGCCCGATACATCCAAGGTAAACCAATGTACATACCCTGATAGGGGAAAGCGGGCATGCCATAAATCTGTGCGTCGCTCGGGTCCAAGTCGTCAGCAACAAAAACAGGCCCTTCGAAAGGCTTATTCCATTTTTCACCATCGCGAGACCAAGCAATCCCAACGGCCCTGCCACGTCGATTTCGCGTCTTCCAAGTGCTGTAATAACGGTCTTGATACGGATCGTAGCCGAAATTCACTACATCCGAAGATGAGAATAATGGCTGCTGAACACTTTCGACCGGATACCGCCAGTTCAAACCATCCGCAGAAAACGCTACCCGTGGATGCCCCGCTTTTCCATCGAATCCATACAGTGCATAACGCCGCTCGGGATTCGTTTCGTTCGGTCGATGAATCACATTCGGATTGTGGCAGCGACCGCCCGATTTTTCCGCATCAAACTCGGATACGACGAAGTTGGTTGACTGGCCTTGGTATTGAATAACATCGAGTGCCGGTTTCTGCCAATGCACTGCGTCGTTCGATTCGGCATAGCCGACATGATTGCCTTGAAACAAGACTTGGTACCACATTCGATAGCGCTCGCCTTCCTTCAAGACCGTCCCGTAAACGTACGGACCTGTGATCGCAGACGTGCCTTCCCATGGGCGATCCGCAACGATGATGGGATTGCCCGCATGCTTTTCGGCGGAATAGAATCGTCGAGTTAGTCCCTGCTGTTCTTCGACGATAGTCGCATCGAGAAACAACCTTCGCCAAGGACCTTTTGCGGGACCCGCCAATTCACCATCAGCAACCGGGCCATCATCAGCAACGGGAGCACCCGCATCACCGACACCAAATTGCGAATATAGTCTGTTGGCACATTGGGGTTGCGAAAGCAAAGCTGCAACTGAGGAGAGGGCGAATTCGCGTCGATACATAGTAGATTCAATAACCCGCTAAAACGGTCTGATTGGCGTTACCTAAGTGACTTTCTTAGCTGTGTGCATTCCGAATCAAAGTCAAGTAGTTGGAAATTGGATGGGCGAATTAGTTGCTTGGCTTTAGGGTCATTCGAGGTTATATGCTTGAATGCTATGCTTGAGATCGCGGCCAATCGGTGCCAATCGCTCCAATTGCTCTAGTTGATCGCCGGTTTGTTTCAGAGCGTTTCCGATCCCTTGACTAATTTTTGCTTGCATTTCTTTCATCGCGATTTCGGCTGATGCGACTGCTTCGTCTGCATCCTTCTTTTGCATCTGCAGTGATGCGATACGCTGTTCCCAAAGTTGGCTTTTGGCCGGGTATTCCGCCATGTCTTTTTGGTACTTTTGTGATCTAGTTGGCCACGATTTGAATTGCTCAAGTTCGTCTTTGTAACGCTTCTCCTCGCTGTTCGACGGCGGTACATATTTTCGTTCTTGCGTTTTCGGATCTATTTTGTAGCTCCCATCTGGTTTGTATGGCTGACGTGGTTGAGGACCTGGGTGGACAGGCGGTGCAGGCCTATTCAATGCTTCAGAGTATTTGCCGTCACGAATTTGGATCACCGCAAGTGCATAGGCTGCGATTGGTTTTATCTTGGACTCTTCTGAGATCGAATCGAAAAGCTCTTGGCCTTCTCTTGCTTGACCCACAATGTCGCTTTCAACGATTTCAATCAACTCGATGGCTACTGCCAAATCCTTTTTCTCGTCGGCAAAGCTAAGAGGATTCGGCATGACCAATATCGCGTTGAAAAAAAACAAGACTGGCAGGGTTCTCGAAACGCGGCGACGGTTCATTTGGAGGAAAAAAATGGTGGGAACTCTTCAGATTTCGTCGTGATTGGAATCATTGTGTATTGGAGGAATGGGACAACTGTAAAGCCTGCGAGGATTGCATTCCTGAAATCCTAATATACCCCTTCTGATACAAAAACCTTACAATTTTCAAGAAAAAAGGCCTTACGATGCAATCCGCAGAAGAGTTTGTTGGCCTGGTGCCCATCGAACGCAACAGGTTTGGGCCAAGCCGAACCTTCGCTATGGCCTGTGCACGAGAGAAATCGCAAACGTTCCTATCGGGTTCTCGAGTGGAACGGGTATAAATATTTAGCTAAGCATCCAAGCAAAATAGACTACTGTACTTTGTATCGAAATCCAAAAGAGGGGCAATCGAGTGACATTCCTCAACTGTGCAAGAAGAGCGAAGTGGAGATCGGGATTCACCTTCGCCATCCCGTCTTGCAATGAACGCCTCCTGCATTCGTACTCGTACTCAGCGAAGCGGTACTCCTACTCGATCCTCCTTTTCGAGTACGTATACCATCGCTAGCGATTGAGTACGAGTACGAAAATTTGTCAAATCGAATATTGCTTTTTAGGTGTTTTTCAAGCCGCCGCTCGCCTTAGCAACGCTTGACGGAGGGCGGGTAGGTATTCTATTATAGAGTGGTTCGACATGTCGAAATCCCGCCGATTCCGTGTGACTACCTGCAACAGGTCCCTCCCCCCTCCCACTTGCCCCTTAATCGAATAACAGTATGGACTGTTTAGAACCACTCGCTTGTCTACGATTTGGATCGCAAGCTTTAGCGTTCGCAATCTCGGCAGTGTTTTCATTGACGGCATTCACATGCGACTCAGCTCAGGGCCAAGAAAATTCGGAGCCAGTTAGTTTCGTAAATGACGTCGTTCCCCTTTTGACAAAGGCTGGTTGCAACTCTGGAGTTTGTCATGCCAAGGCAGGTAATGGTCAGAACGGATTCCGACTGTCTTTACTTGGATTTGAGCCTGGGGAAGATTTTGAATCTATCGTAAAGGATAGTCGAGGCCGCAGATTATCTCTCGCGGAACCAGAAAGTAGTTTGTTACTTAGGAAAGCCTCTGCCAAATTACCGCACGGAGGTGGCGTTCGATTTCAAGAGCCATCCGCAGAGTACTCCACACTTGTGAACTGGATTCGACAAGGTGCAAGTAATGATTATGAAACCGCGTCACAATTGGTCTCCGTTGAAGTGCAACCGAATCACGCTTCGGTCAATCCAGGCTCCCAGCAGCAACTCAAAGTTATTGCAAGATACTCGGACCAGCCCCAGCGTGATGTCACGAGCACCGCGTTGTTCGAATCCAACGATAATGCGATGGCCCACGTGACGCCTGGTGGGCTGGTTAAGATGATGGACCTACCAGGCAAGGTTGCCGTGATGGTTCGCTATCAAAGCAAAGTTTCCGTTTTCAATGCTTCCGTGCCCCTGGGTGCTGAAATTCGCGAACTACCCCCTTCTTTGAATTTTGTCGATGACTCAGTTTTTGCCAACTTAAAAGTGCTTGGAATTCCTCCGTCACCGATTTGTGATGATGCCACCTTCCTGCGTCGTGTGTCGCTGGATATCGCAGGCCGCGTGCCGACGGATGAGGAGAGAACCGCTTTCTTTGCAAGTCAAGACGCTAACAAACGCGAACAAGCAATCGACGGCCTGCTTCGGAGCTCCGAGTATGCCGACTTCTTTGCCAATAAATGGACAGCCATGTTGAAGAATCGTCGTGATGACGCGAGCGATATCACCTCCAACTTCGTATTCCATGCGTGGGTGCGAGACAGTTTACTCGCCAATAAACCCTACGACCAAATGGTTCGAGAACTATTGGCCGCAACTGGAACGGTCATAGCTAACCCACCGGTGGTTTGGTACAAACGGGTGAAAGAGCCCAAGCAACAGGTTGAAGATGTGGCGCAACTCTTCTTAGGTGTCAGGATGCAATGCGCTCAGTGCCATCACCACCCGTTTGAACGTTGGAGCCAAGACGACTACTACAGCTTCTCGGCGTTCTTTACTCAAGTAGGTCGCAAACCCACCGCCACGCGCGGCGAAGACATGATCTTTCATAAACGTGGCACGGCTGCCGCCACGAATATCAAATCCGGTCATGTTCTGAAACCCGCGGCGCTCGGAGATGCAATACCGGCAATTGCCTCGGACGAAGACCCGCGACTAAAACTCGCTGATTGGATGAGCTCGCCAAGCAATCCGTTCTTCGCAAAGGCGATCGTGAATCGCTATTGGAAACACTTTTTCCGACGTGGGTTGGTCGAGCCTGAAGATGATATTCGCGACACCAATCCGCCTTCCAATCCAGAGCTCCTCGGGGCATTGGAGCATCATTTTATCGCCAGCGGTTTCGATCTAAAGAGTTTAGTCAAGGTGATAACCAGCTCCAATGCTTATCAACTGAGTGCCGAACCTAATCAGTACAACATTGCCGATTCTCAGAACTACTCACGCTACTACCCAAGACGACTCCAAGCCGAAGTGTTTCTGGATGCCATCGATGACTTAACTAGCTCTCGAACCGAGTTCCCCAATCTGCCCAGCGGCACGCGAGCGATTGCTTTACCGGACAACAGCTACAACAACGGTTCGCCATTCTTGAAAGTTTTTGGACGACCGGAAAATGAAAGCGTTTGCGAGTGCGAACGGGTCCAATCCTCTAGCCTTGCGCAGAGCCTTCATTTGATCAATGCAAAGGACATCAAATCGAAACTCGCAACAAGCAACGGGCGAGCCGATCGGCTCGCGAAGTCAGACAAGTCCTCCGAAGAAAAAATCCGCGAGCTGTACTCGGTAGCGTTTTCTCGTGAGCCGCGAGCCGACGAATTGAATGCGGGTATAGATTTTTTGGCCGAACCTCGAGTTGACGCTGCGGGAAATCCAATAGATCCGCAGAAAGCCAACCAGGAAATTTTTCAGGACCTGATCTGGGCCTTGATCAATACAAAAGAGTTTTTATTCAATCACTAGTTTTCGAGGTGCAATTTGTTTAACCCGCGTTGCGACGGAAGTGCCGGGCCTTTCAATCCAGTCGTGGAAGCGTGGCGAAGTCACGCGATGGCCTGCCTTTTAGCTTTCTGCTCATTCACGATGATCTTGCCTTCCGTTTCGATTGCCCAATCGGTGTGTCTCCCACTTCCACGGTTGCTGACAACAATGCCTATGGGAGGGACTGTCGGAACTCAAGTCGAGATCGCGATCACCGGTGAGAGCATTGAGGGGGCTGGCGAATTGCTGTTCACCCATCCTGGCCTTGCCGCCGTTCGGAAACTGGACGCCAATGGCCAGCCGGAAGCCAATAAGTATGTTGTGAAAATCGCTGCGGACACTCCTGGCGGAATTCACGAAGCGAGATTGATGACACGACTCGGCATCTCGTCATCGCGAGTCTTCTCCGTCGGCACCTTATCGGAAGTGGTTCAAGCAACGCCCAATTTGACCTTAGCCACGGCGATGGAGTTGAAAGTTAATTCTATTTGCAATGGAGTCATGTCGGTCAAGTCGATCGATCACTATACCTTCGACGCTCAAAAAGGACACCGATATGTTTTAAACTGCGATTCGCGGGGGATCGACTCCAAGCTGGACGCGGTTCTGATCATCGCAGATGCAGGCGGTCGCGATCTCGTGGTAGAGCGTCGTGGAAAACCGTTGGACTTTACCGCCACGAACGATGGCAAACATTTCTTAAAGATCCATGACATAACCTTTAAAGGCGGTCCCGCATATTTCTATCGATTGTCGCTGCAAGAACTGCCGTCCGAAGCACCGCTACCGACCTTCGCAGCGACAAAGACGGTCAGCTCTTTTTCATGGCCCCCGGATGGTCTCGCCGAAAACTCTTTGTCATCCGAAACCGAGTCCAACAATTTGCCGGCTCACGCTCAGAAAATTTCGCTGCCTTGCGATATATCTGGAAGCTTTTATCCTGCCGCCGATGTGGACACGTTTGAGTTTACGGGCACTAAGGGAGAAGTTTGGTGGGTGGAGGTTGCGTCGGAAAGGTTTGGAAGACCGACGGATCCCACTGTGCTGATCCAGCACGTAAGCGTTGACGGGCCCAAGGAGCAGCTCACTGACGTGGCGGAATTCAGCGACATCGCGAGTCCGATGAAGCCGTCCACTAACGGTTACGCTTACGATGGTCCACCCTACGACGGTGGCTCGCTCGACATCATCGGCAAACTTGTAATCAATGATGACGGTCTGCATCGCCTTCAGCTGTCGGATCTATTTGGCGGCACCCGCAATGATGCTCGCAATGTCTACCGTTTGATTATTCGAAAAGCAGCTCCGGACTTTGCGCTCGCTGGCTGGGGACTGCATATGGAGCTTCGCAACGGCGATCGCAATGCTCTTTCTAAACCGCTTGCATTGCGTGGAGGCATTACCGTGGCTCTTGAAGTCGTAGCGGTCAGACGCGACGGATTCGACGGAGTTATTGAGTTGGTAATGAAGGGGTTGCCTGACGGCGTAACGGCTCAAGGGTTAAAGATACCGGCCGGTAAGACTCGAGGGATTATGCTCGTTACCGCCGATGACAAAGCCCCTAAATCCCTATCCTATGTTGCTTTCTTCGGCAGGTCGATCGTTAACGGTGTCGAAGTCGAACGACCGGTACAAATGGCAGCGATGGCATGGCCGATCGTAGATTCGTGGGGCGAGATCCCCAGTCCTCGACTCGTAACAGGACTACCCATTTCAGTGACGGGAGCTGAGTTTGCTCCGATTTCGATTGCGGCAAAAGAGAAAAAAGTGTGGGAAGTAACAGCCGGTCAAAAGATCACTATTCCGTTACAACATACGCGTCGAAGCGAGTTTTCCGGAACGGTTTTGCAATTGAAGACATCTGGAGCTGGCTTTGAACAAGTTCCAAGGTTCGACGTATCCCTTGCATCCGACAGTTCTGAAGTTACTTTGGATCTAGCCGCATTGAAAACGCCACCGGGCGATTATCTCATTGCGTTCTACGGCAGTGCGGTTGCGAAATACCAAAGCAGCCAGGAACCGTCGGCCAAGGAAAAATCCGTTCCAAAAGATACTGCGGATATTGTTGTATCCGAACCGATCGCAATTCGCGTCAAACCAGCGGAGGCAAAATGAGCGACCCCTTTTATGCATCGTCAGTCGTACGCTTTTCAGGATCAACTGCACCCTGTCCTGGGCCAACCACGTTTGGTACGAACGAGCGACGTGGTTTTCTTCGTATGGGACTGGCTGGATTCGCGAGCCTCAGCCTGCCTGGTTTGCTGCGGCTGCAATCGGCAGTTGCGCAAGAGGCGAGCAGTGATTCCAAGCCAAGTCGAGCGAAGACTGCAGTGATCATGGTTTGGAAGCCGGGCGGATGTTCGCATATCGACACCTACGATCCCAAACCGCTAGCGGGCAGCGAGTATCGTGGCCCATTTTCTCCGATTTCGACGAAGGTTCCAGGATTGCAGTTCTCCGAGCTGTTGCCGATGCAAGCTCGTATTGCGGACAAGCTCACGGTTCTGCGCTCCATGCGTCAGACGGCAGGAGGTCATCCCGCCGGTTCGATGCAGATGCTCTCCGGAGATCCAGACACTCGCGACAAACCTAAACCGAAGTTTCCGGATTGGATGACGGTCACCAACTACCTGCGTTCGCAAGGCGGCCAACGATCGAATCCGTTGCCTCTCTATGCGGGAATCAATCCACCATTGGAATACAATGGTCCTGCATACCTGGGGGACGCTTACTCGCCGTTTACCGTAAGCGGCGATCCCAATTCGCCGACCTTTTCGGTCCCCAACATCGGCCTGTCGGATCAAAACGAAATCCGACGTTTAGAACGACGTTCATCATTGCGTCAGCGCCTGGATACTCTTGAACGAGCTTTCGATCGGCAAGGTGAGTTGGGTGCTCTCGATCGATTCGAATCGCAAGCGATGACGCTATTGACCAATCCGAAGACGCGAGAAGCGTTCGATCTAACCAAGGAGGACGATCGGACAAGGGACCGATATGGCCGTAACGCATGGGGCCAGCAACTACTGATGGCCCGCCGATTGGTTGAAGCAGGCGTAGAAGTTCTTACGACCAGTCTGAGTGGTCCACTTTGTGGTCGCGTCAGCAATTGGGATGATCACGCCGTCAATCATCACGTCTTCGATGCGATGCGATTTCGCGCACAAGCGTATGACCAAGCGGTCTCGGCTCTCATTGAGGATATCTACGAACGGGGACTCGACAAACGCGTGCTCGTAGTCGTGACAGGTGAGTTTGGTCGAACTCCAAAAATCGAGTATGCAGCCAGTACGGGTGCGGGAAATGCGAGCGCTCCAGCGGGAACACAGCAACCAGGGCGCGACCATTGGCCGCGAGCATTTTCGAACATTTGGGCCGGTGGCGGTATCCAAACCGGACGCGTTATCGGGGCAACCGACAAACGGGGTGAAGACACGATCGAACGGACATGTTCGGCGGGTGACTTCCTAGCCACGATCTACCATCACCTTGGAATCGACGCAGCCAACACGCTCATCAAAGACTTTAATGGACGCCCAACGCCAATCGTGGATCACGGAAAGCCAATACCAGAACTGATCGGCTAATTTCGGGGCCAGCTAGGATTATTCATTCGCCGCAGGGCGTTAGCCAAATGGCGCTCACTTTGCGATTTCGTGAACCGGTGGGCGCTAGCCCCGGGCCTGAATTCGCTAGCGAAATCGATTAAAACGCAGCCCGAAGCTAGCGTAAAAAGGTGTAAAGTGAGCGGCATTGGGCGTTAGCCCACAGTTGTTTTTACGCCATAACCGTAGCCTAACGCCTTTGCGGCTGATCAATGACTTCCGTGTGAATAATCCGGGCTAGTGGTGCCCAAACAAATAGTGACCTGGATGCCACGCATGATGTGAATGGTGCGATGGATTATGTTGAATCGGAGCTGGGGTGTTGTAACCCAACCCACTCGGATAGAAACTCTGATTTACATTGAACCCTGGCATGGCGTAACCTCCTCCGTAACCGAACGGCGGTTGCGGTGAATATCCGTTCTGAGGTCCATAATTGCCCGGCATGTAGAAGTTCGATACACCGGGGTTTTGAAACATTCCCGACTGTCCATATCCCGGTTGTCCATAAAACGATTGACCTTGGTAACCATTCCCATTGGTACATGACTGTCCGCCGAAAGGGTACTGGGCTTGGACTGACTGAGCAGACCTACCCACGAAAGCAACGATGACCACGCATCCGATTTGCAACATACGAAACAACATGAATCGATTCTCCAGAATGAGGGGGCTGTGACTAACATCTCTGGACCCAATGCACTCTTCGTACCATTCCAAGTAAAACGTGGAAGAACGACTTATCTTGCAACAATCGAGAGGACCACTCGTACCCGCCGTCGTCATCTTGGAGACGATGACAGATCAATGACTACAAGGCGATGGCAAGCTACGTGCTCTTGAGAAGAAGGGTGCGTCGGGAGGAGCAACGGCCATCCTACTTTGTTGACCTGGTTGACCCCTCGGTGTGTGCACGGCACCTATCGAATGGCTGCAGACTTGACATCGCAGGTGAGAGAGTTTGGTAACCAGATCGTGCCTACCCAGAATCCCTATTTCCAAACTTTGCTTCCTGCCAGGCAAGTTGGCAGGAGAGCAGTATCAAACGACTTGTGGGGTATAAAAAGGCTAGAAGCCTATGCCACAATGAAGAATCGACAGTAATTTTCGGCTCGATGCTTAATACTCCCCGAGGAGTACCTGAACGCACGCATCACTCGAGGCCAAGGTGACTGGCTAGGTCTTTCCTCGTACGACTCTTTCATTCGCTACCTTTTCTCCGGCTTACGCCGACGAACCCTGACACCTTTGTTTGTTTTGTTTTTCGTCAAGCCAATCCTCGTTCTACAAGTTGCCGCTCTTGGCTCTCTTCCGCAAGAATCTCTCTATGCAGACGCTGGAATTGATCGGCAATATCCGCGATCTCATCGCGCTGCGGGTCGTAGTTTTGGACGTGATGAATGGTCAAGTCGAGCTGATCGAGCAGACGGCATTGCCAATATTCGATTTCGCGAAGTTCGGTATAGAGACCAGGGCGTTGGCAAGCAACGTTTTCCAAATAGCCTTCACCCGCAACGCGTGTGAAATGCTGATCGAGGACCCAACGAAAACTGACGAAATGCTCCATCAGTTTACTCCAGGTCATTCGCTGGTGAGGATGTTCCTGCCACGAACGAATGTCATGCTCCAATTCAGCAAGCCCTTCTTCGATGCCAGATTGACTGTGATTGAGGCACATCTTCATGCCGTTTAGTTCCGAAAAGTTTCGATTCATTGCCAGGAACCTCAAACTGATTACGGGATACTGCCTTTGAAAAACCGGATGTCGCTCTAAGATGGTAGTGGGATCGAGATGGATAATCGATTCCAGCAACTGGTTGTATATGCTAGTGTCGCAAACCTCTCAATCTCCCGTCAAGCATTTTCGAAAAATAGTTGTCCTATGGAATATCATCGTCGAGATTGCTTCAAGCGAATCTCTAGCTGGGCTCTCGGTTGGAACGCAGCGAGCCTTTTGTCCGGCACTGCCCGTGCAAATGCTTGCATGTATGAATCACGGGGGTTCGAGGCCGAGTTTCCCTCGATGGGCTCGAAAATCAACTTGCGATGGTACAGCAACCAAGCCTCCCAAAGCCGAATCGTCGAGGCTGCTGGCCAGGTTGCTGATAAATGGGTCAAGATTTTGAGCGACTACGATCCGAATAGCCAGTCAGCATTGGCTTGCTCGAAAGCGGACGCGGGAAACTGGACCCCTCTTTCAGACGGGCTCTGGAGTGTAGTTCAAATTTGTGACCAGTGGCATCGATGGAGTAACGGTGCCTTTGATGCCGCACTAGGGGCCATCACGCGACTGCGTAGGCAGCGAAAGCAAGCTACAGCAAGCCAATGGGAGGAAGCCCGACGCAAGAGCGGTTGGAATTTGGTAGAACTCGATTCATCCAATCAGGCAATGCGGTTCGCAACCCCCGGAGTCCGATTGGACTTTGGAGCGATAGGCAAAGGGTTCGTCGTCGATCGAATCGCTGACAAGCTACAGGAGATGGAGATTGATCAGTATGTTGTCAATGCGTCCGGCAATATGCGAATTGGCCGAGCGCCCCACAATACCGACGGATGGCCAATTGCAATCGATGTTCCTGCGACGGACTCAAACGAAAAAGATGTTGAGCTTCTCCGAATGCGATTGAGTCACTGTGGGGTCGCAACGTCGGGCGACCGATGGCAACGATTTACAGATGGCGCTATCGTTGGTGGTGGCGATAGCAATGCAAAAAGCGAACGTTCCAGTCACATCATTGACCCGATGACGAAGTCCGGAGTTTTGGGGCATCAAAGCGTTACGATCCTTGCAGACAACGCGGTGGATGCAGATGCAGCCGCGACGGCTACATGTGTTCGAGCTGGGAGAGACCTAGCTGGATGGCTTAAGACATTGTCGGAGAAAAAGCCAAAATTGCAAGCGTTGGTTATGCTTAGAGACGAATCCGTAGCGTCCGTGCGTTTGATTTCTAATTCAGAGGCTTGCTTTCGCGGTTTGTAATTCTTACCCACGCATCTTTGAGCGAGACGATGCGATTGTAGACGGGCACACCAGGTTTGGAGTCGATGATGTCTGCACAGAAATAGCCATTGCGTTCGAATTGGACGGCAGCTCCCGCCGATTGTTTTGCAACTTCGGGTTCAACCACTGCTCGCACGACGCGGACACTGTTCGGATTAATGTTGTCTAGGAATGACTTTCCCGGCGGTGCATCCTCTGGGTTCTCACTGAGGAAAAGCCGATCGTAGAGTCGGACCTCGACCTCGGCGGATTCAGTCGCCGAAACCCAATGAATCGTCCCTTTTACTTTGCGATCGTTGGCGGCAGGAGAACCGCTCTTGGTGGTTGGATCGAATGTGCACCGCAGTTCCGAAATATTCCCATTCGCGTCCTTGATAACCTCTTCGCATCGGATGACGTAGCCGTAACGCAACCGCACTTCGCCTGCCGGTTTGAGTCGAAAGAATTTCGAGGGTGGTATTTCCATAAAATCCTCTCGCTCGATAAAGAGTTCGCGAGTGAAGGGGATTTGACGAGTACCACCCTTTGGATCTTCAGGGTTATTGACTGCGTCCATCCACTCGGTTTGATTCTCAGGGTAGTTTGTGAGCACGACCTTAACCGGATCGAGCACTGCCATGAATCGAGGTGCGATCGCATTCAAATGCTCGCGGACGCTCCCTTCCAGAACGACGACATCAATGGTGCTGCTGAATCGAGCGACGCCGATTTTGTCGCAAAACATACGCAGACTTTCGGGCGTGTAGCCGCGTCTCCTTAGGCCACTGATGGTCGGCATGCGGGGGTCGTCCCAACCCGAGACATGATGGTCTTCGACCAGTTGCAGCAATTTGCGTTTGCTCAACACGGTAAAGGACAAATTCATCCGAGCGAACTCCATCTGTCGCGGATGGTAACTGCGCAACGTTCGGCAGAACCAATCGTAAAGCGGTCGATGATCCTCGAACTCAAGTGTGCAAATAGAATGCGTGATACCCTCGATTGAATCGCTTTGACCATGTGCCCAGTCGTACATAGGATAGATGCACCATGCGTCGCCAGTTCGATGGTGATGTGCGTGCATGATCCGGTAGAGGACGGGATCTCGTAGATTGAGATTGGGTGACGCCATGTCGATCTTGGCTCGCAGCGTCTTGGCTCCGTCAGGGAATTCGCCGTTTTTCATGCGGGCGAATAGATCGAGGTTTTCTTCGGCGGTTCGATCTCGGAATGGGCTATTTCGGCCGGGTTGAGTAAGCGTTCCGCGGTACTCCCGCATTTGATCTGCATTGAGGTCGCACACAAACGCTTTTTCTTCCGCGATCAGCTGGCAGGCCCAATCATGAAGTGGCCCGAAATAGTCGGACGCAAAAAGCAGTTTGTCCCATTGGAAGCCGAGCCAATTCACGTCGGTCTGGATCGAGTTGACGTACTCCTCGCTTTCTTTTGTTGGATTGGTATCGTCGAATCTGAGGTTGCAACTCCCGCCATAGGTTTTTGCCAGCCCAAAGTTTAGGCAAATACTTTTGGCGTGGCCGATATGCAAGTAGCCATTGGGTTCCGGCGGAAACCGAGTGGTGACGGTTTTCCCGGCCAATTCGGGCTTGGAGGCCAAGTCCTTTTCGATTTCGACTTCGATGAAGTTTTTGTGGGGATGAACACTGCCTGATTCACTTGGTTTGTTCACGTTGTCGATTATTCCTTGGTTCATTTGCTTGGCAAAACAAAAGTAGGTTCCATGCAGAAAGCAACATTATCGCGAATTTAGCGAAAAGCCAATAGGCGAGTTGGGGTTGCGAGCTCGTTCGAACGCTATCGACGGGTTATGCACATAAGGATTGTACCGGCAAATTATCGATCGTTGCCCTAAAAGTTTTCCTAAGTGACACGTCCTGATCGGTTTGCAAATCATTCATGCTAGTTCGTGGTGGTCGGACGTTGGTAAACCATCACCTATGCTGTACTCTGTTTCGTGAACATCAGTGAGCTCGCCCAAAAGTGAACGAGCACTGTGCGACATTCAATCCAACCTCCTGCAACGATTGCATATGACTCCACCACCAGCATTCTTGTCCAATGTCGAGACGCCTGTTGAAAGTACCTCTTTAACGATTGAAACCGCTGCGGAACTCGACGCGCAATCTCTCACCGTAACCGCGCCATTTGTTGGCCAATGGAACACGCTGATCAGTCAAACTAATTGGAGTAAAGGCAGGATTATCCACGAGTGGCGATCGGCCTTGATCGCTTCCGATGCGTCTACCAGCTGCTCTAGCGATGAAACTTGGACAAAGCAAGTTGGGGCCGTAACAAGTCAGCATGTAGGTCGTTTGCGTCGAGTTTACGAACGGTTTGGTCAAACTTGCTCAAGCTATCCGGGGCTTTACTGGAGTCATTTTTTGGCCGCAATCGATTGGGACGACGCGGAACTCTGGCTTGAGGGCGCGATGCGAAGCCGGTGGAGTATTTCCGAGATGCGAAAGACTCGTTGGGAGTCGAACGGCGGCGATCCTACGCATGCACCACGCGATGAAGAACTGATCACATCCGAACTAGACGACGATTTCGATGCTCTCACCGCAGAGAAGGATGAAGAATCCGATCGCGAAAAGCGAGATCGAGCGGAGTCAAGTGGACCACTGTCCGAAGGTCCCGATTTTGGCGACGCCGACTTTGATCCCTCGGTGACAGGCGAATCGCAACCAGGGGATCCGTCGTTCGAATCGGAATCGTTTGACGCGTCCAAGGAGCCTGGGAATCCATTTGCTGGACTACCAGAACTGCCGCCTGACATTGCGGATGCCCTGGAGCAGTTCAAGTTGAGTATTGTTCGGCATCGTTCGAGCAAATGGGCAGATGTCTCACAAAAGGAATTGCTTGACGTGCTCGATGCACTTAAACTATTCGTTGACCGTTGAGAGTCACTCGCTCCTTTGCGAACGCTCCACATATTTAGGTAGTGAATTGACTACGACGCCACGGACTTCTGCTAAGCACCCAGTTTCTTCGCCTCCCATCGCGAGCGCCATATCAACCTTGATTTGCGCCAGCTTCACGATTTTTGGATTTGTTCTGACACGCTGGTTTGATGCGAATTTCTATGCGTCTTTGGCTATGTGGATTGTCGCTTATGTAGCAGGCGGGGCCCGACCCGTTAGGGAATCGCTTTCCGCGATGTTCGCTGGGAAGTTGAACGTAGACACCTTGATGGTCGCAGCGGCGTTGGGAGCCGCGATATTGGGGGACTGGGTAGAAGGAGCCATCCTGCTATTTCTGTTTTCCTTGAGCGGAACTCTCGAGGCGTTCGCAACCTATCGGACGAACCGCTCGATCGAATCGCTTGTTCAGCTACGGCCAAGGCAAGCGACTCGAATTTCGAAGGAAACAAAGAGCGATGATATCGTTGAGGTGGACTTGCTTCAGATAGGCGATGTGGTTCGTGTTCGACCAGGTGAGCGTTTCGCCATTGATGGCATCGTGATCGAGGGCGAATCGTGGGTTGATGAATCCACGCTGACCGGCGAGAGCGAAGCCATTCGCAAAGTCATCGGATCGGTCGTCTATTCAGGGACCATGAATGGCCAAGGGACGGTATTGGTTCAAATGACCAAAGCGATTGCGGATACAACGCTCGAGCGTATCGTCCATATGGTGCATGAAGCTCAGGCCCAGAAAACGCCGACTCAACGCTTCGTCGAATCCTGGCAGCAGCCGTATGTCATCGGAGTATTTATCAGTGCTTTTTTGGTCTTCGTGGCGGCGATGCTTATTCCTACGTCGAGTTGGTACGACGCTTTTTACCATGCGATGGTCCTTTTGGTGGCAGCCTCCCCCTGTGCTGTTGTTGTTAGTTCTCCGTCGGTCATGTTGTCCGCCATCGCGTTGGCGGGTCGACATGGGGTGCTCTTTAAAGGGGCAGTACATCTTGAGACACTTGGCAAAGTCGATGTGCTTGCGATGGACAAGACTGGAACCGTGACAATGGGCAAACCAGCGGTGACCGAAGTGTGGACCACGCATGGTGCGAATGTCGCTCGATTGCTTTCGCTTGCGGCGGCCGTTGAGAAACTAAGCGAACATCCGCTTGCAATCCCGGTAGTTGAAGAGGCCACGCGGCGTGGTATTCCAGAGCATGTTCTCGAACTGAAAGAGTTTCATAGCCATACGGGACTGGGTGTCTACGCGCGCGTCGACGGAGTTTGGGTTGGAGTTGGGCGTGAAAGTCTTTTTCAAACTTACCATGTCGAATTATTGCCAGGGATAGTCGAGAACGCGCAGCGAATGCGAGATGCTGGCCAAACTGCACTCATTGTTATCGCCGACGAAGAGCGGGTCGGCGGTGTGATTGGTGTTGCAGACCGATTGCGACCCGAAGCAGCGAGGACGATTGCGACTCTCAAGCGGCTTGGAGTGCGAGAAATCGTGCTGTTGACTGGCGATCACGAGCGCGTGGCCCAAGCGATTGCGAAGGAGTTGGGAGTGGATGAAGTTCGCGCAAGCCTGCTGCCAGATGAAAAAGTGACGGAATTGACGCGACTATCCAAGAATGGTCGTCATGTGGCTATGATTGGCGATGGCGTTAACGATGCTCCGGCGCTCGCAACGGCAGACGTTGGCATTGCTATGGGCGGAGCGGGCACGGATGTCGCGCTCGAGGTTGCGGATGTTGTGTTGATGCGAGACGATCTCAAGGGATTGCCGATGGCTGTATGGATTAGTCGCGTTGCCCGCAAACGCGTTCGGCAAAACATGGTATTCGCATTTGTGATGATCGCGATTCTCGTCCTATCGACTTTTTTCGAACTCCCCTTGTGGATCGGCGTACTTGGTCACGAGGGCAGCACGGTCTTGGTAGTGCTCAATGGGCTTCGAATGCTCTGGGAACGCACGCCCGCGTTTGAAAAAGACACGATTTAGTCCGAATTTGTTCGGGTTCGACGATTCGTGATCAAGCAGCATTCTTAAATCGCTGGTAGGTTAAAAGGACATCGTAAAGATCCTTGGTAATCACAACCGGATCGTCTGCAAAGTCGCTGACCCATGCCAATCGAGTGTTTGCCGATCGCTGTAAAGCCGGCAACATGTCCCTGAGCCGAACCGTAACCGTGGCAGGCATTGTCGGCAGAAAGTGGGACTGTTCCGTGTCGAGCATCTGTTCCGCGATCGAATTGGTAGCGGTTTCCGCGTCACAATACGCATCTCCGCAGGTGGCGTGATCCAAACCAACAACCCGAAAAACTGGCTTGTTCATAGTCAAAGAACTTTTTGAAATGGAGAAAATCGAATGGTATTAATGGAAACGATCTGTGTAGTTTTGGATCGACTGGGCGGAGTTTAACGCTTGAGCAATTTCTTGTATTTTTTTCAAAATGGTCTCACATTAGCCCCGAAGGGACAATTTTCAGGCCTCCCAGGCGTCCTGGCTTGTAGGAAATCAACGGAAAGCTTGACAATTTGAGGTGACTCCCCTAGATTCCCAGTCTTAGTTTGCTTGCATGCACCATGTTTGCACCCATGTGCATTACGACACCCATTTACGTCAAGGACTTCAAACTTCGATTTCGGCCTCTAAGCACGATGACTTCGTCATGCGTTTAGAACCAACATGATTCGTAGAATGAATTGGTTTACCTATGAAAGATCTACACGCGATCGCGCGGTATATGCGCCTCCCAGAAGACCAACTTAAATTTCCGATCGAGTTGCTCAATCAAGGTTACGAACCGAACTACCTCGCAAACTATCGGCCTGATGAACTTGGTAATATCGACGAACAGACGCTTTCGATTTTACGTAGAGCGCTGAACTATTCCGAGTCGCTCAAAGCTCACAAAGAAAAAGTTCAGCAGACGTTGGACAGGGAACAGCAGTGGAATGAAACCGTCGCGTCGGTCGTATCTCAAGCCAACACCATTTCCCAAGTCGACACGGTAACTCGCCATCTGCGCGCGCGGAAAAACTCACGTGGCATTTCCGAAAAATGCCCGCAAGTAGAAGCTGTTGGTCAAGCGATCTTGACCATGCAAGGTGACGCTCCCGAAGATCTCTTGCCTTGGGTTGCCGAAGTAGCCAGCGTTCCACTTGAACAAGCTGCAGAGGTTCTTGAACAAACAAGGCGTTGGATGGCTTTTCTATTGAGCGAAGACGTTCGACTGATGCAGGAATTGCAGAAAACGCTACTCCGGAAGGCGGGTGTCTCTGTAAAGATATTGCCCGACCCCCCTAAAGGAAGCGATGCCGAAAAGCAACTTGACCACGCCGAGTCCGCAGCACCGTTGGTATCTATTGTTCCGGCTGAACCAGTTATTTCAGCGCCCAACATCGAACGGCTCGAAACCACCTCACCGAAACCTATCGATACAGCATCGGAATATGAAACTATCTCGGTACACGATAATACCGAAGCCGCTGCCGATCACGCTGTGGTAACTGAATCATCTGAATCCGCAGAGCCATCGGAGTCTGTCGAACCCATCCTTAACCCGCTTCCGCAGACCGAAACGGCAGCAATTGAGAACAAGCCGAACGCCCCAGACTCAGTCGCACCGATGATTGCAGAGTTTCATCAAGGTCGAAAGCAAGGGAAGGGGATCAAGACCAAAACCCTCTCGGACAAACAGCTTTCGCCTCGCCAGCGCCGACGCAAATGGCTGCGAAGTATTCTGGAGTCCTACTCCAAGCTCAAGAAGCCACTCACCGCATTGACACCCTATCAAATCCTGATGTTGTCACGGGGACAGCGTTCTCAAATCGTTGCTCTCCAATTTCACTACGATGAGAGGCCGCTGGTTCAAGCGTGTCGCGAAACACTTTGCCCTGGTCGTCATCCGCTGCATCATTGGCTGTTGGGGGTCGCCGAGGACGGTCTCAGAAATCAGATTCTTCCACGGCTGCATCAAGACATATTGAGCATTTTAGAAGAAGATGCCCACACCGACCTCACCGAAGCGGCCGTGGTGCATTTGCAATCTTCTCTATTGCAACGCCCTGTGCATGGGCATCGCATCCTCATCATCGATGCAATTGGCCCGAAGATGGCAGCCGTCGCAATTGTCGACGCGGACGGCAAGGTTGTTTTCACGAACGAGATTCCGTGCAACAGCAATCGAGCGGATGTTGTCCTTCAAAATGTTGTTTCACTTGGCCAATGGATTCATGAGCATAAGGTAACGCTCATGGCGATCTCCAATGGGCCAGCTCGACGCTACCTGATCCACACTGTTTCCGAGTTGCTCAAGCAGTCCTCCGACGGTTCTCTGTATTGGACCATGGTCGACCGAGCAGGTGCGGACGCATATTGCATGTCGCGTGGCTGCCTGGTGGAACTCCCAAACATTTCGCGTCGTCACCGAGCCGCCGTTTGGCTTGCACTGAGACTTCAAGACCCGCTCAAGCAGATCCTCAAGGTGGATCCGGTTCGATTGCGACTGGGGTCCTACCAGCGTGAATTGCCGCAAAGAGAATTAGAAGCCGCGTTGCAAGACGCAGTTTCAACCGCAATCACTCAAGCAGGCGTCGACGTCTTCCATGCGGATGTGGATGTCCTAAAACGCATTCCAGGCATGAGCACCGAGGCTGCAAAAGCCGTAGTCAAAGCATGCCATGACGAAAAAATCGTCAATCGCGACGAGTTAATGACCGTCCTACGCGAGCATCTATCCGAGATGCAAGCTCGACAAGCTATCGGCTTTTTGAAAGTCTTCGGCAGTACCGAGCCGCTAGACGGAACAACCATTCATCCCGACGACTACCGTTTGGCGGAGCGATTGGTAGCTCATGCTAACTTGGCACTGCCAGCATCCAGTCCAGTCCATTGGACCAAACCAGACTACGCTCAACTCGCCGTTGCAACGGCAGCTGCAATTGTTGAACACGCAAAGCAAGTTGAGCAACAACCGTTCGCCGAATCAATCGATTTGACTGAGCCAATTAGCGATGATTTGGCGGGTACCGAATCGTCGACTGAATCTGATGTGGACATGTCACCGCCCTCAGAATCTGAAACCGAAGCATCTGTGATCCATGCATCTGCCGATGATGCCGAATCGACTCAAGCCGTTGCCTTAGAGGGCCATGATTCAACCGAGTCGGAAAATGCTACCGATTTGAGTTCAATCGCAACAATCGAAGTTGTCACGCCCGTTCAGACGCCTCGAATTACCGTCCCCATGCCGACGATCCCATCTGGTCCAATGGAACGCCAGACTCACTCCATCGATGTTGAACGGCTTGCCCGAAGCTGGCAAGTGGGCCGCGAAAAAATGAAAAAAGTTGCAAATTGCTTGCAGTTTGCATTTACCGATAGCCGCGACTTTCAGTACCCGCTCCCGTTGTTGAGCAAAGTGCCAAAGCTCGCAGGATTGCAAAGCGGTACGATGCTTCAGGCCCTAGTGATCGGAGTTGCCGACTTTGGTGTCTTCGTAGACCTGGGACCTGAATGCAGTGGTTTAATTCACATTAGTCGCTTAGCCCCTGATTTCATTGAAGACCCTCATCAGTTCGTACAAGTTGGAGATTTGGTGCCAGTCTGGGTTCTGAATGTCGATGAAAAAAAGAAGCGGGTTTCGCTAACCGCCATTCCGCCCGGAACGCCATCCCGTCGCAACGATGCTCAGCAGCATGGCACCGAGAACGCGCAAGACAGGGGCGGAAACCAAAGCCGAGATGATCGCAATCAACGCAACGATCGCAATCAAGGTGGATCTCGTGACGGTCGACCGCCTGCAGCCGAGAACCGCAGTCCACAACCCGCAGGCGCAGGCAGCGATCGTAGCCGAAGTCCGGCGGGAGGAAATAGACCTAGCGGTGGTGGTGACAATCGCGGGGGTGCGAACCGTGGCGGCCGGCCAACCGGCAGAGATAACAACCGTGATCGATCTCGAAATAATCCTCGATCCGAGGATCAGGTTGCTCGAAGGCCAGCCCGGGTCGAACCGCCGAAACCGGTGACTCCGATTACCGATGCCATGCAAACTGGTAAAGAACCGCTCCGCTCTTTCTCTGACTTGTTGCAGTTTATGAAGAAGGAACGAGATGAGCCAGTCGCTGAAACCGTTGTCGAAAAAAAGGTAGAGACGGTCGATTCGAGCCAATGTTCGGTGGGTTCGTCGGATGAAAATGTCGTAAATCGCGTCGAATCTTCAGAACGCGGAGACGCGTCCGACACCTCCGCATAAGAATACCATGTCTGAATTTGACAACAAACTAAAGCAAGCTGCTGCGCGTGGTGCCAACCGAGCCAATCATTCGCAATCCGAAGCAGAGCGAAAGCGGAGCGAAACCGAAGAGTTTCGCAGTCTGCATAGCAAATCTAGGCTAGAGCTTTCCGACCGAATCGAAACCGTGCTCAAAAAAGTTGCGGACTTGTTCCCAGGATTCCAGTTCACGACCGTTTTCGGAGACGCTGGCTGGGGTGCTGCATGTATCCGTGATGATCTGATAATGGAGCGAGGACAGAGGAGGAACAAATACAGTCGATTCGAAATGGTTGTCCGTCCGGTGAGTGAATTCTATATACTCGATCTTCAGGCCAAAGGCACGATCGCGAATCGAGAATTGATGACACGAAGTTTTTATCAACCGCTCGGAGAGGTGGATCTAGACAAATTTCGCGAGCTAATCGACGCTTGGGCGCTAACTTACGCCGAACTCTACGCCGCCAACCGTTAGCCAAATGGCACTCACTTTGTGTTTTAGTGAACCGGTGGGCGCTAGCCTCGGGCCCGAATTCGCTGGCGAATTCGCTCCGCGAAAGAATGGAAAAACGCTACTTTCGCCGAGCGAAAGGGGACACTTGTTTTCCGCACGATGCTAAACTCTCACTTCCACGTCAGAAAAGGTCTTTCGTTATGATCCGAAATCGACTTGCGTCAATGGGTTTGCCGAGCTTTGCATTGTTCCTTTTCCTGTCGCTGCTCCAAAGCGATTTGTTGGCTCAAACACGACAACAAAAAGTCTTAGGAGACAAGCTAAAATTTGAAGCGACCGGATCGTGGTACTACAATGACTTGGAAAAAGGCTTCGAAACCGCTGGGAGACTGAACCAGCCTATGTTGGTTGTGCTGCGTTGCATCCCCTGCGAAGAGTGCGTCAAGTTGGATGATGACCTGATTGAGGTCAACCCAAAGCTACAGCAGTTACTGAAATCGTTTGTTCGTGTAAGGGTTGTAGGTACTAACGGTTTGGACCTATCCATGTTCCAGTTCGACACGGACCAATCCTTTGCTGCCTTTATTTTCAATGCGGACGGCACACTCTACGGTCGCTTCGGTACGCGTTCGGATCGCACGCAGTGGAAAGAGGATGTCTCCGTGGAGGGGCTAGGCAAAGCATTGGAGGCCGCTTTAGAGTTGCATAGCAACTACCCGGCGAACAAAGCTAGCCTGGAGGGAAAACAAGCTGGCAAGCCCCTGTTCGCGACCCCTGAAAAAATCCCTTCCTTAGCGCGTTTCACGAGTAAGCTCGACTACGAAGGAGATACGGTCAAGAGCTGCATTCACTGCCATATGATTGGAGAAGGGCTCAAGGAAAATTTCCGGAAAGAGTACGGCAAGATTCCCGAAACATTACTCTACTCCTATCCACATCCCAAAGCGGTGGGGCTCATTTTGGACCCAACTGAATGTGCTACGGTTAAAGATGTTATTAAGGGGAGTGCCGGAGGAGACTCTGGTTTCCAAATCGGCGATCGAATCGTTTCCTTGGCCGGACAAGCAATACTCTCGATTGCCGACGTGCAATGGGTATTGCACCACGTTCCGACGGAGGGGGGCACCGCCAAGGCAGCAGTTCAACGCAGTGGTCAACAGATCGAGCTGACACTCAAACTTTCCGAAAATTGGCGATCACTGGAAGACATTTCATGGCGAGCTTCCTCCTGGCAGTTTCGGCAAATGGGTCTCGGTGGGATGGCACTTAAACCAGCGACTACGGAAGAACGCAAGGAACTAGGTGTCGTAGACGGTCAAATGGCATTGGCGGTCCAACACGTTGGCGCCTACGCACCGCATGATCGGGCAAAAAAAGCCGGGATGCTTAAGGGCGATGTCATTGTCGAATACGATGGTCGAACAGATCTGCTTCGCGATAGCGATATACTGGCCTATTCCATAAACACGGTAGAGGTAGGTCGCCTGGTCAAAGTTCGCTTCCGACGAGGATCCGAAGAGCGAACGGTCGAGATCGCAACCTCAAAATAAAAATGTCTCCCGTGGCGAAAGCCTTGAGGCACTCACCCTGCGATCTCGTGAACCGGCGGGCGCTAGCCCCGGGCCTGAATTTGGAATCGGTACGGCGAGAGCCGTACGATACAGATTTCTATTAGAATGGCCCTGTCTGTTCGCCTACACGCAGGCAATAGTGTCGGGTTTCTTAGCGTTCCAACAAAGGTGAAAATCGCAAATGATTGCTTATCGAATTCTTATCTTGGTCGCATTGATTCCATGGACAAACGTTTGTACTGCTGCGGAACCCTATTTGACAATCGAAGGAAAGGAAGGTCTCGGCAAAGGTCAACATATCGTCTTCGTTACCGGTGAAGAGTATTACCGTTCGGAAGAGGGGATGAGCATGTTCGCGAAAATCCTTTCTCAGCATCACGGTTTCAAATGTACGGTCCTGTTTGCAATCGATCCAAAATCAGGGACCATCAATGCCAATCGAGCCAATAATATTCCTGGATTAGCCTTGCTCCAAGATGCCGACTTGATGGTGATCTTTGCTCGATTTCGCGAATTGCCTGACTCGGACATGCGATACATTGTGGACTACGTTAATGCCGGAAAACCAGTGTTAGGTATACGCAACGCGACCCATGCCTTTCGCTATGCACCAGCCAATCCAAGCCCCTACAAAAACTGGGGCTTCAATAGCAAGGATTGGGCGGGTGGGTTCGGTCAGCAAATCTTGGGTGACACTTGGATTGCTCATTATGGCAAATTTCAGCAAGAGGCCACGATGGCCCATGTGAACCAATCGCAGCGTCACAACCCGGTTCTTCGAGGTGTCGCTGATACGATTTTTTGCCATACCGATGTCAATTCGGTCGAGCGACTTACAGCGGCGGATGCTGTTTTGTTTCATGGTCAAGTTCTATCTGGACTGAATGCGACCGATCCTCCAGTAACCGATAGTCGCAAAGAGACTCGCATGCCGTTCGCATGGTTCAAAACCTATACCGCCTTATCGGGCAAACAAGGACAATCATTCACCACGACGGCAGGTGCTTCTTTGGATTGGCTCAGTGAAGACATGCGGCGATTGATGGTTAATGCGATGTTGTCGTTGACAGGTCATGAGAAAGACATACCAGCGAAAGCGAATGTTTCATTCATCGATGACTACCAACCGAAGCCCACCGGAGCAATGTCCGATGATGCGTGGGCGGAATGGAAACTGACTCCGGAGAGTTTCGCAATTAGGCCGAAATAGGACACCGTGGCCATTCAAACCGCTAGCCTCTACGTCGACGTAGGGAAAGACGCTCTTCTTCGATTTGCGTGTAGGCTGTCAACCATGCAGCGTCGTCCGAGGCTGTTTGGATTGTCGCGGAAGGCAACGTCTGGCGTCTGCCCTCTCCTTCACCACTCGAAGTGCCATTGATGAAGTTGATGATGGCGAGAACATCAAGTGGGTTCAAAGCATCGTCGCCATCCACATCGTAGTCCGGCAAGTTCAAAGTACTAGCTGGCCTAGGTAATGGTAATACGGTAACGTCATTCCCGTTAAGGAAGTTGATAATGGCCAATACATCTCGCGGATCGACACGGTCGTCGCGGTTCACATCAAGTGGGTTCAACCGATTTTGCCAAGGATGCGTGTTTGGAATTCGGTTCAAGCCAATATTCAATGCATACGACTTACCATCCGACCCAATTTCGGTCGCAACGATTGGAACAAGCATTTGTAGGGGATCCGTTTCGTTTACCGATTTTCCAGGCGCTACGAAAAGGTCTTCGCCGACAACAACAAATCGATCATCACTCGAAATGATCGTGTAAAGCTGACCTGGATCCTGGTCCACGATCGAAATCCGGCCAAGAGGTAGTCCAGATACATTGGACAAGATACTTGGTTTGTCTACGCTTGCCGCAGTAGGTGGGTCATTTGCATCCAGGATCAACAGGGGCAAAGTTCGTTGAACACTGCGAGGCGGCGTCCCATTATCCTGGGCAATAACCACGATGGAGTCGGTTGAACTCGTTTCGAAGTCAAAGAGTCCGCGACGATTCAACAATAGTTCGCCCGTGTTGGAATTAACGGAAAAACGGGTTTCACCGATTGGCAAGAAGAATCGAATCGATTGGCTCGTGTCACCATCCGTGGCGGTGAGCTTCGCAAACGGAACCTGAGTCACTTGCCGTTCCGACATCGAAATTACACCATTGGTTATTTGAGGGTCGAACTCATTAAAATCCGTCACTGTGACGTTGACTGTAGCAACGGTCCCAAGTTCTGGAAGCCCGTCGTCGAAGGCTTCCACGAAAAACTGAAAGGACGATACCGATTCGTGGTCAAGCGTAGCGCCTTGTTTGAGGGCAATACGTCCTGTCGTGCCGTCAAGTGAAAAAAGACGGGGCGACGTTCCGTTAAACCTGAATCGAACACGGTTGTTGGTATCACCGTCCGGCGCCGTTAAGAAACCGATTTCAGACAACGGCAGTGCCGCTTCATTCACGTTGAATTGTGTGGCTTTTAAAGACGGTGAAAATTCATTCACGTCGAGTACTTCAATAGTCTTTTGCATCGTAAGCGACAACGGTCCAGGTTGAGTGCCGTTATCAGTAACTGTGATCTGTAGACCTATTCGAGGAGTGTCTTCATAATTGAGTCGAATTCCGGGGGCCAAGTAAAGCGTATTGCCTTGTATTGCGAATCGTTGATCGGATACTTGCCAGGTAAACTGATCGCTTCGATCTTTATCGGTACCAAAGAGCGTCCCGATAAATACTCCAAAATCGTTTTCACGAACAGAGCTGCCAACCAATTCAATGTTGGTGGGACGATCGTTTACATTGATCACCAACAACTGGAGCTTTAGTGTCGTGAACAATCCGCCAGCATCCGTAGCTTGGAGTACCAAATCGTAAGTGCCAACGTCATCATTGGTCGGCGTACCCATTAACTGTTTTGAGGATGGGTTAAAGGATAACCAGGCCGGTAAATTAGCACCGTTAGCTAATTTGATACTATGCGTTAAGATTGCATTATCCACGTCGCTAAACCAGCTAGCTTGGATCTGAAAAATCAGCGGTTCATCTTGTTTGACACTGGTCGCTTGACTTGGAACCGTGGTAATAGGCGCATCGTTTACAGGCAAGATTCGAATGCCTATGCTTGCATCAGCTAACGAAACAGGCCCAATAATGGTCGCGGCGGAAACGTCGAGTATCCAAGGTACCGTTGTCGTGAATCCTCCTAAATAAGTTTCGTCCAGAACCCGATAGGAAAGCGATGTTGGTCTTCCGAAATAGTCCTTCGCGGACAGAAATCGAATACGAGTCGACGAAGAAAGAACTAAACTAGCGACCGGTAATACGTTACCAACAGGGATCCAATTCACCGCATCCACGGAGTACTGCCACTGTCCGTCTGTAACCACAGCATTGTTCGAAGTAATTGCAATTCCAGACAAGGAACTGCCACGATCAGGATCTATAAACAAGGGTGGCACGACCAGCAGACCGATGGCGACACCTGCCGGATTCTTGGTGTCTTCGTTAATAGACGCTAAGGAGACATTGCTCGAACTAGGCGCGTCATTGACAGGAACGACGTCGAGGAGAACGGTCGCATTATTACTTGCTCCGTTTTGGCCGTTGTCAAGAAACGCGGTTATCTCTCGCGGATTGGGGGACGGATCATCTGTCGTATGAACAAAGGAAACACGGGTTAAAAGCCTCTCGATGGCCGCCCGATTTGCTGCCGAGTTGAATGTAACTTCGATTGATTGTCCAAGTCCCGAATAATCTCCAATAAGCGATCCACCGAAGGCGACCTGAGTTCCAACTACGGAGATTTCGCCAGCCCCGGTTCCTTGACTTGCGATGTCCAGACGATCACCGGATTGAAAATTGTTGCCGATTGCGACGATCAGCGTTGTACCCGTGTATACGGTGGGCTTTGTTTCAGTGACCTTGGCCGTTGGAGCGACAAAGACTGCAGCGCCATTTTCTACAAAAGTTTCGCTCAGCCCCAACGAGATATCTACGGTGGCTTCCAGGACGGAAGTTACCTTGGTTAGACTCCATGCACCGCGACCCATTGTACCTACGACAAGAATGTCGTCCAAAACATCGTATTCCATGTCGAATACAATCGCATTTGGCAAAGCACCACCTAGCTTACTCCATGTACCTAGCGTAGAGGTCGCAGCAGCGAAAACGCCCAGATTGGTACCTGCAAGGATGTAATTGCCGAATACACCCGCGACAAAAGAGATCGAACGTAAGTCGCTAGCCAAGGTCAATAAATTGCCGGTGATGTCGCCCCAGGTATTCCCTGAGTTGGTCGATTGAAAAACCTGATTGTCATCGATGACGAAAGCATTTGCCCAATCACGAGAGTTCACGGCGAGATCGCGAATTTCCGCCGTTGTCGGGTCACCGACCGTTTGAGTAACGTTCCCAGTGCCCGATGTCCTTAGGAATACATCGCTACCACTTGCCGCCCATACAAGATCGGGATTGGCGACGTTGTTTTGCGTTCCACCGTACCATATCGCGTTGGCGAAGATGCTGCTGTTGCTGACCCCTTGGTTGACACCAATTGCGGTCACGGTTGTGCCTGCATTCAAGGACTCATACAAGGAATTTGAACCTTGAATAAGCAATCTGCCTCCGGCAACCGAGTTGGATTCCACTGGAGTTCGGAATGCTCCCACAATGGCAGTGCTACCAGCCGCAGGAGTAAGCGAAGGAAAACTCGTTGAAACTAACCCACCAGACGAATCCCAAACCGTTCGTCGAAACGCTCCTAAATTCTGGAAGCTTGAATAACGTACCGATTGATTGCTGCCTGCTAACTGAATGTTGTCGATAGCGACATCACCTCCATCCGCAGTAGACAAAGAGACCCATTGCTTGGAGTTCGCACTGGGTTGGTAGGTAGTGCCAGTATCTTGATTACCGGTCATCGCGACGTTGCTCAATGAATCCCACGCTACGTCGTGAGCCTCTGTGACTTGCAGGTCACCGTTTACGGAAAACCAATCTCCCGTGTTGTTCTGCGGCGATGTGCGACGATAAACACCACCGTCGTCAACTTCGATCAAATTACCGTTCGCGTCGAAAGTCATGTCCCGAGAGTCGGCATGCGGAGCACTGCCGTTGGCTGTTCCACCGCCTGCAGCCCCCAAGTTGTTTCGGTGTGTCAGGTGAACAAATTGGCTTCCGGTGGCCTTACTTGCATCTCCACGAAAAAGACGACCACTGTAGTCATTGGCACCACGGCCATCGCATGAAGGAAGGGGAATTATTATTGCAGGGGCCTTGCCAAAGTAAATGCTAGCACCGAATGATTGAGCGACGGATATTTCATTCTCACGGAGGTCAATCTT
>CAMDKL010000008.1 GCA_945900945.1 Pirellula staleyi DSM 6068 | reverse complement strand
GCTGAAGTCGGAAAACAAGCCAGGGGCTGCCTCGGTAGCCCCTGACTTAATTCGATCATGTCGGCTTGTTTTTCGTTCAATGCGAAAAATCCAACACGCTGTTGCGGAGCTATATCAAGCGCTTTTTACCCACAGATTCTGCGGACGAGCTAAAAGAAAGATCTCCTTTGCGGAGAGTTGCGAGGAGTTGTTGCTTTTCATGTTGCGTCATCATCGAGGAGCGAATCTGGACTTGCAACGGCTTCGTCAACGGCTTCGTCAACGGCTGCGATCGATGCAGCGAACGCTGAAGATATCGAGCCTAAGGACGGTGCAGCATGCCTTGATGAATCTGCTGCTCCAGTTCCTGTCGCCAAACCGATAAAACTTGTTTCCCGAGTTGGTTCAAATCGTCGTGCCATCTCTAGACCGCAGCTGTCCGACGAAGCACCGCCAACGCCATCTTTTTCAAGGCGCGGTATTCCATCCAAATACCAGCGACGAGGCCCTGGCACTCAGCCCGATCCGCATTTGCCTTGTAAGTAAACACGTTCGTTCGCTCGGCACAACCTGCAATGGCGTTCGCTCGGCACAACCTGCAAGGGTCTCACCTGGTATTGATTCGATCGAATTTCAAATCGAAGAATCCGCTCAATCGAATTCGCCGTGCAAGTACCAATTTTGTTCGCGGCGATCTCGGTACACCCAGAGCCAGACAGCGGTCGATAGTTCGACACGAAAGTAATCTCGCTGTTGCGTGGCACCTTGCCACCAGCCTGTGTCGATACGTTCAGGGCCGGTCGCTCGCAGGATAGAGAGTGGCGATCCCTGGTAGACCATTCGAAGGGGATTTCCATTTTCATCGACTTGTTGCATGTCGATTTTTTTTGGAGGATGCAACAATCGTACGGGGCGCCGCCAGAGTTCGTTCGAATCGGGCTCGAGCCCCTGCTGTTCCGAAAAATCGCGTTTCGGTGTACGAGCTAGTTTGCGCTTGGTCTCTTGTATCTTGCCATCTTTCCGCCAACCGGTTAGTGGCCGCCAGGAGTACGCGAGTTCAGGCTGTGGGTCGCGTTGAATCGAGGGCGCGACGACAGCAGCTCGTCCCATTCGGGCGCTGAGATTGTCGACGAGTTTGGCGATGGCATCACGATGGATTGTGGAATGGCGATCGAATAAATCGCTTTGCTGCCAAGTTAGCGGAGCGGTGAGGGTCGCTTGGATCGAGATCGAGCGAGCCCAATAATGACTCGGGCCCTTTGCGTAGTGGGCGTCCAGTTGGCCTTGGAGGAGCCAAAGAAGATGCTGCGGTTCATTGGACGGTCGGTAGAGACCGATTTGAAAGACGCGTGCTACTGGGGGTGGCTGGCCGCTTTGGTTTTCGATATCGGATTCGATAGGGATGGCGTTGAGTTCCATTTCGATTCGGCAAACCAAGCGCACTACGCCATGCCCGATGGTGTCCAGGACGCGTGTTAGACGATGGATTTGCTCGGTGACGATCGCATCGATGGTAGTTCGCAGTGGAGTAGGATGCTCTAAACACTCCTCGATAGCGAGTTCCGGCGAAGCGTGGAGGGTCAGGATGGGTTCGCATTGGTTGTGAAGCGATTGATCCATACGCTGAAGCAGTTGTTCGTTGAAACGGGAAGCGAGGCCCGAGCGGGGCAGTTCAACGAGTTGCGCAATTTTTCGGATACCCAAGCGGTGCAGTTTGGTCACGGTCGCTTGCTCTAGCCGTAACGCTTCGATGGCAAGAGGGTAGATGGCGGCACCGATCGGTTCATTGGGCTGCGCGATGGTAATTGCAGGAAGCAGGGAGAGGGTGTTTCCAAGGCGTTCGATCTCAGCTAGATCGGCTGCGATTTGCGAGCGGCGTGTGTAGTTGGAAAGGGCCCAGGCCGTTCCAACACTGTTCGCGATCGCGATGGAGGCCCAGTAGCCTTGATCGAGGACCCATCGGTGGACGGCGGCAGCCAGTTTGGCATCGCCACCGAATAGCGGTGCGATACCGGTGATATCGAGCAAGATGGATTGGGGTTGGTGTAGCGATCTGCCGGCCCAGGGTTGGGTGTCGAGTTGCTCGATACCCACGATTGGGCTGAAGCATTGCGATGACTCCGCCAAAGAGCACAGGGACTCGATGTCCGCTTGCAAATCCTGTTCGATGAGTTGAGCTTCGGGGCAGAGCGTGCTGGCTTGGGTGAGTTGCATTTGAGGAACGGCACCCAGTGCGCGAGCGGTTGCGTTGGCAGCAGTTACGACACGGCCTCGGCGTGCGTCGCGAGAGTGGAGGATGATCGGTCCGATGCCCGTTGGGTTGGCTTGGGGGTCAGCCTGCAATATCGCGGCGGCGACGCGTTGGCTGGGCCAGTTGGGCAGCCAGATGCAAAGCACTCGCATGCTCATGACGAGACCCTTGGGTTATTGGTGCTTCGATCCATTGGCCGTGACGGTTCACGCCGACAGTGAGTCGTGCACCGGTGCGACCACCACTGCATCGAGCCAATTCTAAGTGAAACCAGCGAATGTCCTGGTCTTGTAGCGATGCAGAGCGGACCGTCCATTGGACATCCGCCCAGCTCGGTTGTGTGCGCGCGGACCTTGCGTCGCGTAAAAGCACACCCAACCCGCCACCTTGTTCGGCAGCCAATTGCAATTTCCTCGCAGCCCGATCCTCAAGCGTTCCGACCTCGGCGATGACCGCGCCCACCGCAGGGCACCGCAACACTTGAGCCAGTCCCCAAATGGCGTCGGCATGGTTGGCAGGTTGCAAGGCGATCACGCGTTCTAGCGGGATCCCAAGCGACTTCATTGCGGGTGGATAGAATTGGCGCTGCGGATCGACCAACACCAGATACTTTCCCTCAACGATCGCTTGTCGAGCGATCATCAGAGCGATCGACGAGAGGCCAGTACCGGGTCCGCTGCGTAGCAACTCCAGCATGCTGCCTCCCGCGTAGCCACCTCCGGGTAGATGCCGATCCATGGTGCGACAGCCACTCGAAATGCGTTCCTGGCCAGGGCGACCCGTCGTCTCCATTTCACGAATCTGGCGAGACAGCTGCTCCCGTTTTTGAAAAGCAGAGGACTCCGGCTGTTCTGTTGGCGGAACGCTCGATGGAACGCTGGTCGGAACGTCGATCGGTAAATCAAACAGTGGCAAATTAAACGGTGTTAAATCAAACAGAGGTAAATCGGGAGTCATGGGGGGTGGCTTCGCAGGTTTGTTGCTGTCTGCATCCAATGCTAGCATTGGCGGTTTCTGGCGTCCATGAATAAAAGAGCATGGAGAGTTGACACGGGTGGTCAAACCGATCAGAAATGGTCAAACCAATCAGGAAATCGACAGATCGAGCACCTCCTGGATGTATAAAAATCGTACATTTCAAACAAAGATCACAAATCGGGGTGAGTGGCGGGGTGGTGATATTCGAAACCCTGCTTTGGATCGATATCAAAAACCGATCGAAATTATGGTAAAACGATTTGAAGACAGCGTCGCTCGCGGAAAGACTCGCTATGTAGAGCTTCAATGCAAAAGCAATTTCTCTTTTTTGGAGGGTGCATCGCACGCGCATGAACTGGTTGAGCAAGCCGTTCAGCTCGGCTATCTTGGGCTTGCCATAACGGACCGCAACACGCTATCCGGTATCGTACGAGCCCATACTGCCGCCCGCGACATTTCACTCCCCTTTCATGTTGGCAGCGAATTGCATCCGGTAGACGGGCCACCGGTTGTTCTTTGGCCACAGAGCCGAAAAGGGTACGCCAGCCTCTGCAAAATCCTATCGATCGGACGTCTTCGAGCCAACAAGGGCGATTGCAGTCTGTCTTGGCACGATATAGTGCAGCACACCACCGAATGCATTGCCGGTTTCGTGCCTCGACTGCTCGATGCTCCCATGTCGAACACCTCTGAACGTGTTTCGTACGCCCCTGAATCGCCACTCGCAGTAAATTCGATTCCCAGCCAGCCGTGGTGCGAGGTGGGAACGCAGTTTGATTCGAAAGATCCAAAACCATGGACGCGTTGGCTCAACCAGTTTCGAGAGGTGTTTGAAACTCGCGGCTATCTCATCGCTAGTCTCCATCGTGGGGTCGACGATTCCGCATCGTTGGCCCGTTGGATGAAAATCAGTGGTGAGTCCAACGTCCCCATCGTTGCTACTGGCGATTGCGTTTACCACAGTCCCGAGCGAATGTTGCTGCAAGACTGCTTAACGGCCATCGGGTCCGGAACAACCATCGATGCAATCGCCGCATCGCGTCCCATGAACGCCAGCTATGCCATGCGTTCGCTATCGGAAATACAGCGGCTCTTTCGTGAATGCCCAGAAGCGATTTCCGCAACGGTAGACATCGCCGAACAGATCGACTTTTCTTTGCAGTCGCTGCGATACGAGTATCCACATGAGGCATCGCCCGAGGGGGTCGCACCGATCGACTTCCTCAAGCAACTCACCTGGAAAGGGGCGAAAGAACGTTATCCTTGCGGCGTGCCCAACACGGTGATCGCGATGCTCAAGCACGAATTCTCAATCATCCAGGACCTGCACTACGAACCCTATTTCTTAACCGTCTGGGATCTTGTTCGATTTGCCCGGTCGCGAGGCATATTGTGCCAAGGTCGCGGGTCGGCAGCAAACAGTGCTGTTTGTTTTTGTCTGGGTGTTACAAGCGTTGATCCTAGCCAGTACGATCTGTTGTTCGAGCGATTTATCAGTCGCGAGCGCAATGAGGCTCCCGACATCGACGTCGATTTCGAACATCAGCGTCGCGAAGAGGTCATTCAATACGTTTACGAAAAGTACGGACGGCACCGAGCAGGCATGACAGCCGCAGTGACCACCTACCGAATGCGATCCGCCGTGCGCGACTGCGGCAAAGCGATTGGGCTATCGCAAAATCGAATCGACTCGCTTGCGAAGATCGTCGAGGGGCGCGGAGGCGAAGAATCTTTTGAGTCCAAATGCCTGTCGGCTGGGATCGATCCAAAGTCGCCAATCGGAGCTCGGTATGTTTTTTTGGTGCAGTCGTTACTTGGCTTTCCAAGGCACCTTTCGCAGCACACCGGCGGTATGGTGATGACCCAGGGAGCGCTCCATGAACTATGCCCCATCGAAAATGCTTCGATGCCTGGACGAACGATCATTCAGTGGGACAAGAATGACTTGGATGAACTTGGAATTCTCAAAGTCGACTGCCTGGCATTGGGTATGCTGTCGGCTATCCATCGCAGTTTGGATTTGATCGGCGACCACTATCACCGTCCACTATCGCTCGCTACCATTCCGAGCGCCGATAATGCCGTTTACGACATGATTTGCCGAGCCGACACGGTGGGTGTCTTTCAAATCGAGAGCCGGGCACAGATGAGTATGCTCCCGAGGCTTCGTCCACGGTGTTTTTATGATCTAGTTATCGAAGTTGCGATCGTGCGTCCTGGCCCCATTCAAGGCCAAATGGTGCATCCGTATCTCAAGGCCCGCCAGTCAGGCATCCAGCCTGATTATCCGAACGAGGCTATCGCGGAGGTTCTGCGCAAGACCATGGGTGTGCCCTTGTTTCAGGAGCAAGCGATGCGGCTGGCTGTCGTTGCCGCAGGCTTTACGCCCGGCGAAGCGGACCAACTGCGCCGAGCCATGGCCGCATGGCGACGGCCAGGCATCATCGATAAGTTTAAAATGAAACTTATCGACGGGATGCGGTTGAACGGATTGGACGAATTATTTGCGGAACGAGTATTCAATCAGCTACGCGGTTTCGGCGAGTACGGTTTTCCAGAGTCGCATGCTGCTAGCTTTGCATTGTTGGTTTACGCCTCATGTTGGATCAAACACCATTACCCCGAAGTGTTTTGCTGTGCGATGCTCAATAGCCAACCGCTCGGTTTTTACGCTCCTGCGCAATTGGTTCAGGATGCAAGGCGACATGATGTTGAGGTGCTTGCGCCGGACGTCAATTACAGCTTGTGGGATTGCACACTCGGCAACGATAGTATGGTTCTGCCTTCACCGCCAGCGAACTCAAGGTTACCCGTTCGATTAGGACTCCGGATGATTCGCGGGCTCCATGAACAAGACGCACTACGCATCGTTCAGGCCAAATCTACGACGGCAACTTTCGTGGACCAGACCGATCTGGTTCGTCGGGCTGGATTGACGCAAGCCGCACTTTCAACGCTCGCGGATGCAGGCGCCCTCGAATCGCTATCCGGTGATCGTCGCGCTGCATACTGGCAATCGTTGGCCCAAGAGCGCACTCACATGCCGATGCCGCTTTTCGATGCGGCACAAATGGAACATGACGAGGAGATCCCTGGCTCTCTCACTCGAATGAGTCCACTCGAGGAAGTGTATACGGATTACGAAACCACGGGTGTTTCGCTCAAAGGGCATCCCATCGGTTTCTATCGAGAGAAATTGGCTCAATTGCGAGTCACGCCCGCCAACGCTTTGGCGAATGTTGCCAACGGTCGGTTTATTCGCGTCGCTGGTTTGATTCTATTGCGACAACGCCCGGGCACAGCCAAAGGCATCACATTTGTAACGATGGAGGACGAGACCGGTTCCATCAACTTGGTCATTCGCCCTGAGACATGGAAACACCATTACCTATTGTGCAAACAGTCGAATGCGTGGTTGGTGCACGGCATTCTGGAAAACCGACAAGGAGTGATTCACGTTTTAGTAGGGCGCGTCGAGGATTTGCAAACGGTCATTCGTCCACTTGATATTAGGTCGCGTGACTTTCGATAGTTTCTGCTTTATCGCATTATAAACTTAGATGAACTCAGCAAAGCCAATTTGAATTTCCAAATTTGCTAATGGGTTGCAAATGTAAAGCAAGCTGCTTCTTGGCTATTCCGGGCGTAGACTCGGTTACCTACGACTTGGCCTGTTCCATACCTGCCCTTCTTCCATAGTCGTTTGCCTGTCTCCAAGGAAATGCAGCCGAAAATAGAGGCATCAAAACCATAGACAACACCTTGGTACTCGACCATGTCATTGAAGTCTGGTTTCGGATCGCGTGAATTCCAAGCGGTATCTATCTTCCATAAATTCCCGCTCTTTGAGGGGGCATTCGAACTTTTGGAAACTTGGCGGCCAGTACAATAGGCAACGCAAACGGCAGCAGCCCGACGGGAATCACGCACAACGGGATAGTCATTCCACGCATCGATTTGTCTATCGCGAGAAGGGCAGACACCGCAATCACTGCCAAACCGCCAAGCCCGATGAGCCGTTCGCTCCATTTAGCTCGACTAAAAAAAGCCACAGCGAATCCTACGTTCATTGCTTTTGCATAGATTAATTTACAAAGCAACGATTCTATCGACTTGCTATTTCACCGAAATATTTCATCCTGTGATTTCGCAGGAAATAAAACCTATTATTTGTAAGGTATTGCCGATCATGGATGTCCTGTAAAATCCACTCGCGTTATAATTTTGAGCAAAAGGATTGCTTTTAAATGATTTGGACTGTCATTCAAACCAGTTGGCGGAGGCTTCGGAATAACCGGGCCGAATTAATTCTCACCTTTATTGTGCCGATGGTGTTTTTTAGTATCTTTGCTTTGATCTTCGGTTCGCGAGATTCGTCGTCCACAACACCCAAAATCAAAGTGGCGATCAGCAATGAATGGCCATCGGAGCTATCCGACCGAGCCATACTTCTGCTTCAAGAGCAAAAGTCTTTGCGTTTTACGGATCGAGCATCTCAATCCAGTCCCAACCCATCAGGTGCAAAATCCGTCACTCGTGCATCCGCCGAAGACCTTGTACGCAGAGGTATGATTTCTGCCGCGATTGTATTCACTAAGCCGAATTCGGCTAAGCCGAGTTTGATTATGCCAATGGACGGTGCAGCGGAAGTGGAAATCCTTACGGATTCCTTCGACCAGGTCGCCTCGCAGGTTCTGACCGCAGTTGTGCAAAAAGCCGTGATGACCGCCAATGCCGAAATGACTAAAGCGAAAGCGAAAGCCAGTCATTCCGTACCTGCTACTGTGGTAGGTGACAACGGTGTCTCTCCTGCAAGCTACTCAACGATCGTTTCGCAGACAGTGACGATGCCCCAGCCACCAACCATTGCAACCGTCGACATCATCGGCGGCAAGAAGACCAATCCTGTTATTGCCATGTATGCTGCTGGCATCGCCGTCATGTTCTTATTGTTCAGCGCGACTACAGCCAGCGGCTCTCTGCTGGAAGAACGCGAGAATTCTACGCTCGATCGTTTACTCTGCAGTCGGCTCACCATGGACCAGCTACTGCTCGGCAAGTGGGCATTCTTGACCATCATAGGTTCACTTCAAATGACATTGATGTTCCTGTGGGGAGCCGTCGTCTTTGGAATCGATCTCCAGCATCATATCGAAGGCTTTATTGCGTTGACTCTCGTAACCGCCGGTGCTTCATCCAGCTTCGCACTCATGCTGGCTGCCCTCTGCAAATCTCGAATGCAATTAGGCTGGGTCTCAACCATTGTTATTCTCGCTATGAGCGCTCTTGGCGGCAGCATGGTGCCTCGCTACCTGATGAGCGAATCGATCCAGAAAGTAGGTCTCTGGACGTTCAACGCATGGGCACTAGATGGTTACAACAAGATTTTTTGGCGAGAGCTACCACTGCAAGATGTCGGTCTGGAGCTCGCTGTTCTGACGGCTAGCGGATTTGTTTTCATCGTGGCCGCTCGTGCTTTTGCGATCCGCTGGGAACGGTCATGAGTGTTTTTGGACCATTGGATTCCGTGGCCCTGAACGCCGACACGATCGAATCTTTGCAGGCGAACGAGGTATTGCGGCGCCACTATTTCCGCCTGCGCAGCCAACGACAACGCATCGATCGACAGCAAAATGGTAGTCGCAAAGATGCCGATTTGAACCGATGGGATTCTGCTGCCAAGCAAGCGAGAGAGCAGTTTGCCGCCAGAAACGCCGTAAAGGTTACGCTTCAGTACGACACGGAACTACCAATCACCGCCTATCGCGACAAGATCATCGATCTTCTTATCCATCGGCAAGTGTTGGTACTGTGCGGTGAGACCGGCTCGGGCAAAAGTACTCAACTGCCGAAATTTTGCTTGGAGGCAGGCTTGGGCAAATTCGGTTGGATCGGGCACACACAGCCGCGTCGCATTGCTGCCCGCTCGATCTCGCATCGCCTGGCCGAAGAAATGGAAGTCAAGGGTTGCGACGTCGTTGGGTACAAAGTTCGATTCAACGACCAAACCCAACCCACGAGCCTCATTAAGTTAATGACGGACGGTGTTCTGCTAGCCGAAATCCAACGCGATCGGTTCCTGGATGCTTACGATTGCATCATCCTCGACGAAGCCCACGAACGATCGCTCAATATCGATCTACTGATGGCCTATTTGCAACGGTTGCTCCCAAGTCGGCCCGATTTGCGAATTGTGATCACGAGCGCTACGATCGATGCCGAGCAATATGCGAATCACTTCACAGATGCAATCGGCGCAGCGCCCATCGTCATGGTCGAGGGCCGAAACTTTCCAGTCGAAGTTCGCTATCGCGGGGCGATGAGTGTCCGCGAGGGTCAAGGCAACAACGACTACGAATTCGATTCGATGACACAACGTTTTTGTGATGCGATCGATGAACTGTTGGGTGAAGGCCGCGGCGATATTTTGTCCTTCTTCGCGACAGAAAGAGACATTCGCGATGCCGCCAAACAATTGCGAGGCCATTTGACCCAACGAGGACAGCACAATGCTATCGAAGTCCTGCCGCTTTACGCGCGGCTTACCGAGGCTGAGCAACAACGGGTTTTTCAGCCGCACCGCAATCAACGAATCATCCTAGCTACTAACGTGGCCGAGAGCTCGCTGACGGTTCCTGGTATTCGATACGTGATCGATACAGGCACGGCTCGCATCTCGCGCTTTGCTGCCAAGAGTAAAGTACAGCGACTACCCATCGAGCCGATTTCTCAAGCGTCGGCCAACCAGCGCTCTGGCCGTTGCGGTCGACTTGGTCCAGGCATCGCAATACGACTTTATGATGAATCCGATTACCTATCCAGATCCGCGTTCGCGACCCCTGAGATCCGCCGCAGCGATTTGGCAGCTACCATCGTTCACATTAAATCTCTCGGTATCGATGACATCGAGTCATTGCCCTGGTTAGATCCACCGAGACCCGAATCCGTTCGCGAGGGCATGAACGTACTGCGCGAGCTCAGCGCCGTCGATGAAGCAGGCCACCTAACTGAAATAGGTCGCAAGATCGCACGTTGGCCGGTCGATCCTCGCGTAGGTCGAATCTTAATCGAAGCCGAGCGAAACGGCTGCCTCAACGACGCGTTGATCATTGCGGCTGCAATCGAAACTCAGGACCCTCGTGTTCGCCCACCCGAGAAAGCGTCTACCGCCGATGAATCCCATTCTAAATTCCGCGACCCTAACAGCGACTTCCTAAGTTACCTGCGCATTTGGGACTTCTACGATAAATTACGCGAAGAGCTTGGTCGATCTCGGCTCGAAAAAGCTTGTCGCGACTCTTTTTTGTCGCTTGTTCGGCTGCGTGAATGGGCGGACGTGCATCGCCAGCTCCTGGAACAGTGCAAAGAATTGAATCTGGCGATTGGCAAGCGGAAGCTGGTTTTAACAGACTTGCCCGAGAACCCAGTGGAGGTCACTGCTCGGCACAAACAACGATTCTTACCCCAGGACCAGCAGCAAAAGCCTCAGGCCCCGCAACCGACCGGATTGCCTAACGGCTACGAAGCGTTGCATCGAGCATTGCTGAGCGGACTACTGTCCAGCGTCGCGATGCTCGAGGATACCGGAAAATACAAAGGTGCACATAATTTAGAAGTCAACATCTGGCCAGGCTCCGGACTGAAACAAAGTCGCTCCCAATGGATCGTAGCCGGTGAATTTATCGAAACGACACAGCGGTACGCTCGCGTGGTTGCAAAAATCGAAGTCGAATGGATCGAGCAATTGGCGCACCATTTGATCAAGTACAGTTTTGACGAGCCGCATTTCAGCAAGAAACAAGGGAGTGCGTTGGTGATGCGTCGAGGCACCCTGTATGGCATGCTGGTCTCGCCTCGCCTCGCTGTCACGCTCGCTCCGATCGACCCGGTTCTCGCACGCAAGATTCTTATTGAACAGGGCCTCGCGGAGGACCAATTTGTTTCCAGGGCTCGCTTTTGGCAGCATAATCAGGCGTTCTTGGAAACGGTCAAGGAACTAGGAGACAAGACCAGGCGTCGCGACTTGGTCGTCGACCCGTACGTGCTAACCGATTTTTATCGAGCGCGCATCCCGGAGTTTGTCGTCGATCGCGTAACGCTTGAAAAATGGGACCGGACAATCCAGCCGCCCAAAGTGCCTTCGCAGCCCACATCTGTATCCAATATCGAAGGCAAACTCAATCCGACTTCGATCCTGACTCCCTACATGACTTGGAATGACATTGTCGTCGACATGGACCGCGATGCAATCCAAGAACTCTTTCCATCCAAGTTCGAAATGGGAGTCAGCCAACTCCCTGTAAAGTACCTCTATGAGCCGGGCGATCCGGCAGACGGGGTTAGCCTGATCGTCCCGCAAACCATTGTGCATCAACTGCACAACGAACGACTTGAGTGGTTGGTGCCTGGTCTTCTCGAAGAGAAGCTAACTTGCTTATTCAAATCCTTGCCGAAGCGGCTTCGGCGCCAGTTGGTGCCAGTCCCTGACACGGTAAAACAACTGCTGCCCACGATAGTCGAGAGGGAGAGCCAACAGGCACCTTTTTGGAAATCGATATGCGATGTTCTAAGCAGTTTTCTGGGCGAGGCGGTGAAGCAAAGCGACTTTGATCTGAGTGGTTTGCCTGAGCATTTGCGGATGCGAGTCGAGCTTGTAGACGAAAAAGGGGTCGCGGTCCAATCCAGTCGCGACCTGATGGAATTGCAGCAGACTCAAAGAGCTTCGGCGGCTCAAGCGTTACCTGTCGCTACGTCGGGCAAGCCTGTTACCTACGAATGGTCCCGTACTTCGATGGATACTTGGGACATTGAATTGTTGCCCAAAAGTGTGGTAGAGCTTCGAGGTGGTGTTCGCTTGAATATGTACCCCACGTTGATCGTCAGCAAAGAAAAAATTGCAACCGGTCTCGTCGACCACGAAGCTTTCGCAGATCAATTGTACCGACAGGGCATGACTTCGTTATTTAGCAAAATAGAGCGGCGTGAAGTTCGAAGTCAAATTCAGTTCCTGCCACAATGGACCATGTCCTCGCTTTGGTTATCGGATCGGTATCCAGGCGATCGGTTAAGAGATTTTGTCGGTGATCTCATTGCGAGACTTGCATTCATCGATACGAATTGGGCTAGCGAACAGGTGCTGCCGGTTTTTCGAACCAAGGTCGATTTTGAGATTTTCAGACTGAAGCGAATCGAGCGAATAGCAGGTGCAGCCGCCGAGATTGGTCGATGGTTACCCAAGTTTGCCGAAGCGAACCACCGGGTCCGATCGTTATTGGAGAAAACGCCAGCGACATGGTCGGAGAATGTCCGATCGATTCGCGAGCAACTATCAGCTTTGTTTCAGGAATCGTTGTCGTACCATGTCCCCTGGTGCTATGTTCGTGAGCTCCCGCGTTACCTGCAAGCGATCGCTGTTCGTTTGGATCGACTCAAATCCGTGGGTCATATAAAGGACTTAGCGGCGGACGCGACGACATCGACTTACTGGAAGGATTGCGTTGCGCGCCTCGCGAGCATACAACCTTCGCCCACTACGATGCACTCGTTGCCTGGAGGAACTACGTATCGACTAGAACCCACTGGGCTTTTGCTTGAGTACCGTTGGTTAATTGAGGAACTCCGCGTTTCCGTGTACGCGCAGCAGCTAGGCACTCGCGTGAGTGTATCCCCAAAGCGCCTGGACAAAATCAAAGAGCAGTTAGAATAGCGTAATTGTTTTTAATATCTTGCACCTTGCACCTTGCAGTTTCGCACCTAGATCATGATGGAATTGGGTTATCTTCAGCGATTGACGCTACAGCTCACAGCGGGTGCCGCCATGCTGCCGGATTCCATACGGGATCCGCACGCCGGTTTCGTACTGTCGCTACAACGCAGCGATGGTGGCTGGTCGGGACGTGAGGGGGAGAGCGATCTTTATTACTCTGGATTTGCACTTCGGTCACTCGCGATTTTAGGACTGCTCACGGGTGAAGTGGCTAACGCGGCAGGCCGCTTTCTATTGTCAAGAACGGAAAAGCAAGAGTCGGTTATCGATTTGCTTTCACTAGTTTATGGTGCCGCATTGATCGAGGCGTCCACGGAAAAAAACCCGCTCGATGGTGTTGCAGTTAATTGGCAGAGCCGGGTTACTGGTTTACTTACCTCGCTTAGGCAGCAGGATGGCGGCTTTGCTAGAACAGCCCAAGTATCGATTGGGAGCACCTACCAAACGTTTCTGGTGGCGATTTGTTTGGAGTTGCTGGGGCATCCGCTGCCAGCCGACGATCCAAGCGTAGCTTTTTTGCTTTCGCAACGACGAGACGACGGCGGTTTTCTTGAGGTTCGGGTGGCCAAACGTTCTGGGACCAACCCGACCGCCGCTGCGATTGGGGCGTTGCGAACCCTCAATGCGCTGCCGATGGGGGTTGCGCAGGACGCCGCAGAATTCATCGCCGAATTGCAGAGCGATGAGGGGGGCTTCCAAGCCAATACACGAATGCCGTTGCCGGACTTGCTGAGCACATTTACGAGTTGCGTCACGTTGTGGGAGGCGGACTCGCTGGACCAAGTGGATACCGCTCGAGCTTGGCGTTATGGCCTGAGCATGGCCAGGGCCAATGGGGGATTTGCTGGCTTTGAACTCGACCCGGCTGAGGACGTCGAGTACACGTTTTACGGGCTAGGACTGCTAAGTTTGCTAGCGCCATGGCAAATCGATTAAGTTGTCCGTTCCCAATTCTCAATTGTCCTTATTTGCCCTTCCGTAAAAGCTTGGGAATTGTACACTTTTGGTTGAATACTATTGACTTTGCCGCTCAGCCGTCCGGTGCCAACGTTGACACCGGCACCCGCTGGGCGATTTTTGTTTCCTTTTTGGCTGCGTTTTGGGAAATCTGAAACGCACAACGCTGGGTGGAGTATGGAACTAACCAAACTACGCAATATTGGCATCAGTGCTCATATTGACTCGGGCAAGACAACACTCAGCGAGCGCGTTCTGTTTTACGCTGGCCGAATCTACAAAATCGAAGAAGTCAAAGGCGACGGAGACGGCGCTACGATGGATTATATGGAGCTGGAAAAAGAACGTGGAATCACGATCACCAGTGCTGCAACCCAACTCCAGTGGAAAGATCACGTCATCAATTTGATTGACACCCCGGGCCACGTGGACTTTACGATCGAAGTCGAGCGTTCCCTTCGCGTACTCGACGGTGCAGTTCTTGTACTTTGTTCGGTAGGTGGCGTCCAAAGCCAGTCATTGACCGTGGACCGTCAAATGCGACGTTACGGCGTACCTCGTTTGGCCTTTATCAATAAGATGGACCGAACCGGAGCCGATGCCTATCGCGTAACACAGCAAGTTCGAGACAAGCTCAATGCGGATGCAATCATGATGCAGATCCCGATCGGTGCTGGCGAAACATTCGAAGGTGTTATCGACTTGGTCGCGATGCGAGCTTCGTACTTTGAAGGTAAAGACGGTGAAATCGTTCGCGAAGAAGAGATTCCAGCCGCGATGCTCGACAAGGCAAAGGAAATGCGACAAAAGATGCTCGAGTCTCTGTCGATGTACAGCGATGAGATGATGGAATTGCTTTTGAGCGAAGAAGCAGTCCCTTCGGACCTTGTATACAAAGTATGCAAAGAAGCGACTCAACAACTGCGAATGACCCCTGTTTTCTGCGGAAGCGCCTACAAGAACAAAGGCGTGCAATTGCTACTCGATGCGGTTTTGCGGTATCTACCAAGCCCACTCGAGCGAGAAATTAAAGCGCGTAAAGTCGGTGACGAATCGGTCAAGCTGGACCTGAAGCCAGACCGAGATCTGCCGTTTGTTGGAATGGCATTCAAAATCGTAGAGGATCCATTTGGTCAGCTCACCTTCATGCGAGTATACCAAGGCAAGATCAATAAAGGCGAAATGTACATCAACCAGCGTACCAGCAAGAAAGAGCGATTCAGCCGTATTGTTCGCATGCACGCTGACAAACGCGAAGAAGTGGACACCGCTGAAGCTGGCGACATCGTGGCCATCATGGGCATAGACTGTGCTAGCGGCGAATCCTATAGCAATACTCGTGACTACTGCACGCTCGAAAGTATGTTCATTCCGCAAACTGTGATCAAGGTCGCCGTTACGCCAGCTAGCCGCGCTGACGCAGACAAGATGAGCAAGGCGCTCAATCGATTCCGTAAAGAGGATCCTACGTTCCAAGTCTATAACGACGAGGAAACCAGCGAGACGATCATCTGCGGGATGGGTGAATTGCACTTGGAAATCTACGTCGAACGAATGCGACGCGAGTACAAAGTCGAAGTGACCGTGGGTGCACCCAAAGTTAGCTATCGTGAAACTCCTGGTGCCTCAAAGGACTTCAACTACAAGCACCGTAAGCAGACGGGTGGTTCCGGTCAATATGCGCATATCGTGGGCAAGCTGACACCGATCAACCCTGAAGGAGAAGTGACTTTCGAATTCGAAGACAGCGTTACGGGCGGTCGTATTCCAAAGCAGTTTATTCCACCCGTTGAAAAGGGTTTCCGGGATTCGCTCCTAAAGGGACCGCTAGCTGAATTCCCAGTAGTGGGCGTCAAGATGGAGTTGATCGACGGAAGCTATCACGATGTGGACTCCAGCGAACGCGCGTTCTATATTGCAGCTTGCGATTGTTTCCGCGAAACGCTGCGAGAAGCGAGTCCCGTGTTGCTTGAACCGATTATGAAGTGCGATATTGAATGCCCTGAGAACGACCAAGGACCCGTGGTAGGGGACATCATCTCGCGACGCGGTTTGGTAACTCAAACAGACGCGCGTGACCGAGTTTCCTACATCAGTGTTGAAGTCCCCTTGGCGAACACTTTCGGTTATGCAACACACCTGCGAAGCATGACCAAGGGACAAGGAACATTTTCGATGGAATTGGCCAAATACTCGCCCGTCCCTCGAAGCTTGCAGGATGACATCATCTCGGAACGCAAGAAGCAACTTGCTGCCCGAGCATAGCATCCGTCGAGTGCTCCGCGATCGTTACCTTTCTGATCGCGGAGCGGTCGTCCACAAACGGTATGACGACTCATACTGCAGCAACTGCTTCTCTAAGTCGAACTCCGCTTCGGCACGTTGGCGATTCGCTTTGCCGATCTTTTTTTGTTGCTCTGGCGAATTCGCAAGCTTTGCAGCGAGCTCAAAAAAATCGTTCCAGGCCTCCTTATGGACGGATTGCTTTTCCAGTTGATCACCCAGCAATTCAACAATCCCTTCGACTCGGGTTGTAACAACGGTTAAGCCTTCTGCCATCGCTTCTAAGACAACGTTTGGCATACCCTCGTATCGAGTCGGCAGGAGTAGCAACTCCGACCGGGCCATCCATGCCCGAACATCGTTTCGTTGCCCTAAACAATGCACCCGCCCTCCTAGTGCTTTTTGCTCCGCTAACGCGTTTAAGAGTGGTCGCATCGAACCATCTCCGATCAATACCAAGTGATGATCAGGCAATTGGCATAGGAGTGATTTCGCATGTTGGACCAAGACGTCGATACCTTTTTGAGGTTCTAGCCTACCGACGAAAAGTAGTATTTTGGCATCGGTTGGAACGCCGTGCGAATTGGGTGAGATCGACTGTTTTGTCGATTCGATTGCTACTCCGTTCGGAATGACGATTAACTTAGCGGGATCCATCCTTTCCGTTTGCACGCACCAATCCGCGACACCTTGACTCACGCAAATGGTCTTAGAGGAACGCGAAGTAGACCAACGGTCGAAGGCATGTCGATAGGTTCGGCGATCAGAAATCCGAACGCCGCCAAAGAGTGGGATGACAAGTGCGGGGACAACCCAGGCCGACAAAACATTCGCGTGCCAGAGAAAGGACTGAACCACGTCGGGTTGATTTGACTTGATTAGTCGTCGAAGCTTGAATGCAACACTGGGCAGCGTCCACCAGGATTTGCCTGCGAGAAAGTGTAGTTCGACCTTGTTCGACTCCAGCAATCGGACCAGAAAGTCTTTGGGACTGCTTGGCCGAGGACCTAAAGCAATGACCCGCACTTGATGGCCTCGCTTTACAAGGAAAAAAGCGAGCTCTGTGCAGCACTTTTCTGCTCCACCGGTGTCCAGTTCAGTAATGACTAAATCGATACGCATAAATCCTGTGGCTCTTAACCTTGGTGTTCTGTTGCGGCTAAAAATAGATCTGCATTAGACTGCGATCAATTGCTCGCAGGGATCGACGATCTTTACGGTCGCGTTAAGATCACCCATTCAGATCACTCGATTCAACAACTGTGCACCCGAAGTGAAGCGGTTTAGGTTTTCCAGGAAATGATCCACGAGGCTAGTCATCTCACGGTCGAAACCACCTGCAGTGTGAGGCGTTATGAAACAGTTGGGCGTGCTCCACAGGGTATGTTCGGGTGGCAGTGGCTCGGGGGTCATGACGTCTAAATACGCACCTGAGAGTGAACCCCTACGCAAGGCTCGTTCCAGGGATTCTTGATCTACGGTTGCACCGCGTCCGATGTTGTAAAAGTAGGCTCCTCTTTTCATCAATTGGAATTGACTCGCACCGAAATACGCCATCGTAGACGCATTCGCTGGCAGTAGGTTGATTACATGATCGGCATGCGGCAAGGTCTCAGAAAGCTTCGATTCATCAATAATTTGGATCGATTCGTTGCCTCGTTTGCGACGCCGAACGCCGATTAGTTTCATTCCAAATGGCTCAAGCAACGCACATAGCCGCATGGCGATTTCACCGAAACCGAAGATGAGGGCGGTCTGCCCATTGAGCAAAAAAGATCGACGCCGACGTACAGCAGCCGGCCATGAACGGTCTGTCAATTGGATGCAGAGTGACTCAGGTATCCCCCGAGCAAATGCGATCATCATGGCCAGCACATGCTGTGCGCAGGGCTCATCGTACACGCCTGAGCTTGTGGTCAACGATGCGTCTCGCGTCCGAAATACCTGTCTAAGATCATCGCGATCGTAGGGTGTATAACCAGCAGTGGTCAAATGCACCCATCGCAGTTTGGGCGATCGAATGATTTGTTCGGTGTCGGGCTGCCCAAGGGCGATATCGGCTTCTGCAAGCTGCAAATCTGGCGGACTTGCAGATAGATTCAGGGAACTCATTTCTGCGGCATAAAGCAAACGATGTGGAGAGACAGCGGTTGCCAACTTCTCCGACGCTTCGATGGGAAGTTTGGCATTAGTCCAAATCGTGAATTGACGCTGTTCCATGTTTCTCTTGTTGGGTTGAACGACGAGCACGCGAGTGCTGGGGTTGTGTCAATTGCTCACGCATCCTGCCAGGTGTGTTAGTGTATACTACCTTGGTACTCGACTTTTGAGCAGTGTTCTCCACGTATGGCAAGTCAGATGGGTTTATTAGACAAACTATTCGGAAAAAGCGAAGACAACAAACGGGCTGACATCGAACTACGATTTGAACGCATCCGTTCGGCTATTTCTGGCACGATGAGCAATTTCTTTGTCGCCAAAGATCGATTTAACAACAATGAAATCGTTGGCGTAAAGCTCTGCGATATCGAGAAAGTGGAGTTCTTTGAAAGTAGATTCAAAGGACTCAAGAAGCCGTCCGAAGGTCAAATCGCGATAGGTATGGTCCATCCCAATATCGCCAAAACACTGGAGTATGGCATTTCCACCAAAGGTCAGCCTTATTTGGTGATGGAGTTTGTAGACGGTCCAGGCTTGCAGGTGCTCATTCAAGAGCGAAGCGAAGAAAAACTCAAGGGCCGCCGACTGAGCATGATCTTGCAGATGGGCGAGGCTCTGAATTACGTCCACCGTCGGGAATTTATTCACCGAGATATCTGCCCGCGAAACTTCATGTGTACGAGCGATCTAGAGACGGTGAAGCTTATCGATTTCGGTCTGACGTTGCCTGCGACGAAAGCGTTTATGGTGCCTGGCAATCGGACGGGCACGCCACTTTACATGGCCACCGAGATTGTTAGGCGTCGGGCTACGGATCATCGTGTCGACATCTTTGCGTTTGGCGTCACTTGCTATCACTTGATCACCTTGGATTTGCCATGGCAAATCTCTGACACGTCTGGCAAAGCCGCATTGCGCCACGACACATTCCCACCGCAAGAAATCCTTGAGCTACGACCTGACCTGGATAAATCATTGGCCGGTGCCATCATGGCTGCAATCAAACCAAATCCAGATGAGCGAACGCCCGACATGGAGACTTTCTTGCGCCAGATTCGTGGCGTCAAGCAATCGCCCTAATCTTAAAATGTTTAACCCGCGAAGCGGCGGGCAGGCTAGTCCCAATTATTCACGAGCCAGTAGCTGATCTCGCAAGAGTTCAGAAGATCGCCGAGTCCAGTGTTCAATCACAGTCGCGATCGCGGCGGCACCGAGTAGCCGTTGGGCTCGCCCCACGGTATGTGCTTCTGGCAGCCAGCCAGCAGCTTCTCGCTCAACAGCGCTAACACCAACCCCAAGGGGATCGTCAAGATCTATCAACATGCAAATAGCCCTGCGATTCTTACAACAAAACTAGACAGGACGCACGCCAATGACACTCAAGTCATCTGGTTTGCAAGGCTGGCCGTCAATGCCAAGCATACGTTGATATGCAAGGTCAGCGACCGAGGCGAGCGCATGAGTTAGCTTGCCCTTGCGCATGCCACCGACAACTTCTTCGATACTCAAATTGTCAAACAACCCATCGCTGGCAATCACCACGGTATCGCGCTGCGACAACCTCACGGCTGGACCAATTTCGATCCGCATGCGAGCATCACCCACTACATTGGAAACAATGTGGCGGTCCTCGTGGTGCATGGCTTCGTCGGCTGCGAGCATCCTCGATTCTACTGCAAAGCCGACTGGAGAATGGCTAACGGATTGGTAACGTATGCGGCCACGGATGCTAACGTCAATTTTGAGGTTCAAATCATCGTCGGGCTATGTTTGGTACCATTCGGTTTCATTACTAAACGAGCTTGCGTAGTCGACCTGGCAATCTGAGTAAAATTTAACGATTAGTTCGGTTCTGCTAAGCATCGCGATGATAACGATCCGATGGACGAGGTATGTGGTCAGCGGACGGAGTCGCTGCCCCACTTGCCCCCTGAAGAAGCATTGGATCGAGCATGAACTTAACGCTCACTGAAGTTAGTGGGACTAAACTATTACGTCGCGAGTGGATCGCCGCGAGCATCGCCCTCGCTTCCTCGGTGGCTTGGTCGTCTGCCTCGTCTGTGTGGGCCAAGCCCAAGGACAAATCCAATGTCGCTACTTCTGGCTTGTTTCGAGTTCGTTCGGTCTTGGAAATCACTGGTGAGATTCGGTTGCGAAGTCAGACGAACGATGCGACGAACAAGGGTGGGAAAAAAATCGCGGCAAAAACAGCGCCTCTCAAGGCGAGTTCGACTGTCGACTTCGATGAACAATACGAAACGGAGGGACAGTTAACACTCTGCAAGTCGTATCAACATTATCACGAATCCAGTTCGGAGATACAGATCGACCGACACATTACCAAGACGAGTTTGCGCGAGCAGTGCCGCGACATACTTCGCATTGGCACAGACCAAGGAATAATGGCGGCATGCCCAGACAATCCACTTTTTGCAGCAGAACGCGACTTGATCGAAGGACCGATCAACACCATGTTTTTGGATCAGTTGCTAACCGATGCCGAGGTTAAAATTGCAGACAAATGGACCATCGATACCGAAGTCGCATGCCGTTTGCTCAATATGGATGCGATTCAGGATGGCAAGTTGGTTATGTGTTTGGTGGACGCGGACAAAGAAAAAGCCCAATTGGAACTTGTGGGGACTCTCTCTGCTTCTGTGCGGCAAGTGCCAACGACCTTAAAGATCGAGGGTAAAGCACAACTCGACCGTAAAGGTGGGTACATCTCTTGGTTTGCCGTTAACATTACGGAAACGCGAGAAATTAGCGAAGCGGAACCTGGTTTCCGGGTTGTAGCCCAGTTGCGAATTCTTCGGTCCACCATTGACGGCATCACGACAGGTGAAACCCTAGAAACAGTCGCGTCGCGCTTGGGCGCTCTCGACGCGGCCAGCATGATTCAGTTTCAGTCGGATCACGGTTACTATCGATTCGTTGCAAATCGAAAGTGGTCGACCTATCGCGACAGCGGAGAGGAGTCGACGCTGCGCTACGTAGTGGGCAATCGAGTCATCGCGCAATGCAACGTCACCAATATGGTTGACTATGAACCGGACCGACAACTGAGCCTGGAGGGTTTTCAAGCTGACGTTAGGAACGCGATCGGCAATGTGTTGGAAGAAATTGTCGAGGCATCCGAGCGACTCTCGAGCAACAAGCTTAGGCTGCTCCGCATCGTATCGCGTGGGGGTACTCAGGGGGTCGCTATCCAATGGATTCACTACCACATTTCGAATGAGGATGGCAGGCGAGTCGTCCTCGCCTTTACTTTAAGCGAAGCGAACCTCGAACTTTTCGAGGCCGAAGATTCACAACTAGCGGACTCGTTCGAACTCATCAATTGGCCGACCAAGCTGAATGCCAAAGCGATCGAGTCTAGCAGTAAAGAATCGCCCGCAGCTAGCGAGCAGCCAACAATTTCTGGTCGCCCCAAAATGTCTCGCTAGCGACAGGGACAATAGTGGTATGCTGCGTCCTCCTCGACATCAGTATCCCGGTGCGATCTATCATTTGGACAGTACTCGCGATTTACGCAGGGCTTAAGCGACGAAGTTTCCGGGAGTGGTTGGATCGTGTTGGCCTTTTGCTGGATGCCAAATCACGTTCATTCGCTGATCAAAACGCTCGAGTCGAATCGATGGCTAAAGTTGACGACCCGGTGTTGCACCGACGCCGTGTCCGACGAGCCAACTCCGTTTCAGTCGATTCGATTTTTAGAGCGACAGCCTCGAAGTACGCCGCAAGTGCGGAAGAATACGTCGGATTTCGCAATGGTGCTGCCGGTCGCGATATGGCAGCCTATCTGTGTCGTCGTTATACTTCTGCAACGTTGCGAGAATTGTCCGATCGATTTGGATTGAATCATCCCGACAGCGCCTTAGACTTGATACGGCGAGGTGCCAAGCGAATGCTGACCTCGGCTCAGATCGGATTTAGTAGTTGATTTTCATCGTTGGCGGGGTTATTGACTAGGGTTGATACGCGCCGCAGTTGCAGCAAGCCCCTTGCACAAGGTTGCAGTTGATCGAGCAAGCTGTCGATGCTATTGACATGATTAAGAGTTGGGTCAAGCCAAGCTGCGATTTGAGAATGGTTAAGCATCAATGCTGGCATCCGGTCGTGGACGCTCATCACATCGGTATTGGATTCGGTTGTAATAATCGTTGCTGACAAAGTCGATTTGCTTTGCGACAATGGGTTATGGATCTTTCGGTTTTCCGCCCAGAGTCCCGCCATTGCAAAGACGCATTCATCAGCCGTATGGATCCAGTAAGGCTCTTTGGTTTTCGTGGACAGTTTTTTCCACTCGTAGTATCCATCGGCAAGGATCACGCAACGCTTGTCGATCAAAGATGGTTGGAAGCTTGGCTTATCCGCGATCGATTCCGATCTTGCATTGATCATGTTATAGCCAACGGATAGAGAGTCGGCCCAGACGGGTACTAATCCCCACCGCATGCTGTCGATTATTGGCGAGCCATTGCTATTGAAATGCAGGACGAGGATCTGTTGACTGGGTGTAATATTGTAGCGAGCGCGAAGTAGCTCGGCAGAAAAGGACTGTTCAACGGTCGTTTGATCTGGGATCCGGCTAGGGAAAAGATCCGCGAGCCAACGTCCGACGGGAGTTTTTAGCGTAAATCTACCGCACATGGATCACCATTTCGTTTTTGGCAAGCATCGAGAGTAAAAATTATGTCCGAATAACGGCTTCGTGAGGTACATCCATTACAATACGGCGAACCCAAGTCATCACTCGAAAAAAAAGTGGTATTATGCTAGGCTCCAAACTTGCATTTTTGTCTAAGCTCTTGCTGGCGTTTGGATACCTAGAATTGCAATCCCTAGTCTTTTGTTCGCCTCCTTATAATGATGATTCTAACATTCCGGCTTTTCCATCGGAACCAGATTCTCCGCAAGAGCGAAATCGCGGGCCGAGGGACGGGGGGAGGATCTACCGCAATCGTGTTGTGCCGAATTGGATTGAGGGAACACAAAAGTTTTGGTACCGGAATAACCTGCCGCAAGGTGGTAGTGAGTTCATTCTCGTAGACGCATCGCTCGGGAAGCGCGAGCTGGCCTTGGATCATGAAGCGGTTGCCAGTCCTCAAAGTACACCGACGCGGCGCACCTCCAGGTCGAACGTTGGTCGCGTCGATGGAGCCGACAGCTCCATCACGTTTGAGAACCGCACCAAATCACCCGTAGAAATAATCTGGCTTAGCGGTGATGGCAGCAAACAAAGCTATGGAAAAATCGAAGCAGGTTCCTCGAAGGATCAGCATACTTTTGGAGGTCATCGGTGGCAGATTTTGAATGCGCAAGGAGGAAATTTGGGGGAAGTAACGGCTCAAGAGAGTCATTCCACCATCGTTGTGGATGGCCTGCCAATCACTTCTGATTTGCCGACCCGGCGTCGACCGGCTGTTGAGGGTGCGGGAACGCGAGTTTTGATTTCTCCCGATGGCAGGTGGCGTACCATGGTTCAGAACCACAACGTCGTGGTAAATCGTGTTGACTCGGATGAGCGAATCGTATTGACCAGGGATGGTGCAGAATCCAATACCTATGGCCAACTGAGTTGGTCGCCTGACTCGCAAACAGTCGTAGCTTTTCGTGAAAAGACGGTGGAGAAACAGCCTGTCCATAGGATACGCTCATCGCCACCAGGTGGGGGAAGAGCCAAACTAGAAACAAGTCCCTACGTCTTGCCTGGCGACCCATTTCCAATCTACGAACTGAATCTCCTGCGCGTACAAAATGGCGAGCAGATCAAGCCAAGTGTTGACCGGTTCGAGCACGAGTGGCTTCGTCCACGTATTCGCTTTCACAAAGACGGTTCCAAGTTCACGTATGAGCAGACGGATCGAGGGCATGGAAGATTTCGCGTGATTGAGGTTAGTCTACAAGATGGTAGTATTCGCAACATCATCGACGAGAAATCAGAAACCTATATTTGGACCGCACACACAGAGAATCAGAGTCTTTCGATCGTTCAGTGGCTCGAGGCAACCGATGAGATCCTCTTTGCCTCAGAAAAAAATGGTTGGAGGCAACTCATTCTCATCGACGCCGCGTCGGGCCACGAAAAACGGCTTCTCACTCCACAGGGGATTGTTGTTCGGAGTGTTGAATCGGTCGATGAACAGAATCGAATCGTTTGGTTCAGTGCGAGTGGTCGCGAAGGTCAAGATCCGTACCATATCCATTTTGGTTATGTCTCTCTGGATACTGAAAAACTAACATGGCTCACCGAAGGGAATGGCAGCCATTCGATTCAATTCTCTCCGATGCGGGACTTTGTGATCGACACCTACTCACGCGTGGACCTTGCCCCTATTACCGAGTTTCGACGGGTGTCCGATGGAGGGAAAGTGTGCGATCTTGAAAGCTCAGACATCACGGAGCTGAAAGCGAGCGGATGGACGCCCCCAGAGGTGTTTGTAGCCAAGGGGCGCGACAACCAAACCGACATTTGGGGAATCATATGCCGTCCCAAGGACTTTGATCCTAAGAAGAAGTATCCCGTTATCGAAGACATATACGCAGGACCACAAGGCTCGTTTGTCCCTAAAACTTTTAGTCCAACGATGCGATTCGAATCGCTGACTCGATTGGGCTTTATCGTCGTCAAAATCGATGGGATGGGTACTGCCAACCGGTCCAAGGCGTTTCATGACGTATGCTGGAAGAATCTCAAGGATGGCGGATTTCAGGATCGCATTTTGTGGATGCAATCGGCCGCAGCTAAATATTCGGAGCTGGATCTCTCACGTGTCGGGATTTATGGGACTTCTGCAGGTGGGCAGAATGCTGCAGCTGCGGTTTTGTTTCATCCTGAATTCTACAAAGTCGCTGTCGCCGCGTGCGGTTGTCATGACAATCGGATGGATAAAGCGTCTTGGAACGAACAATGGATGGGATATCCTGTTGGGCCTCACTACTCCGAATGTTCCAATATTGACAACGCTCATCGGCTCCAGGGCAAGCTTTTTTTGATCGTTGGTGAGGTGGACACCAATGTTCCACCCGAGTCCACCATGCGATTCGCGGACGCGCTCATTCGAGCGAACAAGGATTTTGATTTATTGGTTGTTACGAACGGTGGACATGGTATGGGAGGTACCTACGGGCAGCGCCGTATGCAAGATTATTTCGTAAATCATTTAATGCCAGCACCATTACATGCACTGGCTGTTGACGTTACAAAGGAGCAGGTGCCTCTCTCGGTTACAACACCACCTGAATAGTTACTCTCCTTAGCAAAGTGCAACGATCAGGTCAAAGCGGGTGCCTTCTATGCTCCATCGGGCGCGGGCATGCTGGCCATTTGCGTATGCCGAGGGACTTCACTGATTTGGATTTGCCCAATCACGGCGGGCAGAACAGGATTGTCAATCAAGTAACGAACATCAGCGGTCGCAACGGTTCTCCCCTGCTCTGAAAGCAGCGTAGACAATGGACTTTCTTTAAACGCCTTACCGTATAAAATCGAAATCGACATTGTCGCACCGATTTGCATTCAAAGCCGAATCAGCTGCGACAAAAGATGGTGATGCCGTTTTTCTCGGCGCACCGAATGGTTTCTTCGCGATTGATAATGATCGTTTTTCCGGCTTCAATGGCTATGGCTTTGCCGCCAGCAAATGCCATTTTCTCTATCGTTTGTGGACCGATGGTCGGCAGATCGAACCGCATATCTTGCTCTGGCTTGGCGACTTTGACTAAAGTAAATCCGCCGCGCGGGCATATTTGGCCGGTCCGAACGATACAGGCGTCCGTACCCTCAATGGCTTCGACCGCCAAGATGGTTCTGTCTCGCACGGTAACGCTTTGGCCAACATCGAGACCACCCATTTGCTTGGCAATTGACCAGCCGAATTCGATATCATCCTTTTCAAAATTGCTCGGCTTGCGTCGCGTAAGCACGCCCTCTTGGGCTATCAATTGAGTTGCAAATTCTGTTCCTGGAATGGTCATGATTCCGCATCGTCCAAACGAAGTAACAACGGCCCCGAGCAGCGAATTATCGGTCGTGTCACAGGTACGCCAAAAAAAATGTGGCAACATCGTCTTCACGCATTCCCAGTCGGGAAAGTGATCCATCCAGCCCCAACCATGAAATAAAATTTTGTCTTTGAACAGTTTTCCGGATAGGCAAACATGGCTCACGCCGTGTTGTCGAAAAAACCTTTGCATGCCACCGAGTTTGCATACGCCTACCCAACGAACATGGCTCGCAAGTGATTCGATTTCCTTGGATGCATGCCCATGAACAGCCGCGACCACGACCTCATAACCTTTTTCCTTGAGAGCTCGAGCAACGGCCAATGGATACTCGCCCCAACCCGCTACGATCCCAATCGATTTTGCAGTATTCATTCGACCGTTTTCTTTTGATCCACTAGCTGTTCAACTTGTTTTGTCAACTGCTTAACGGTTTTTCGAAGTTCGGGAAGTCGACTGATGGACGCGAAGAGGACAGCTTGTTCGTTGCGAGGGATCGCTGGACTACCTAGCAAGATCTTGTCTTCTCCCGTATCCGAAATGACTCCGGATTGAGCTCCGACCATCGTCCTCGATCCAATTTTTATGTGATCTCGCACGCCCACTTGGCCGGCGATTACCACATAGTCACCCGTGCTGGCACTGCCTGCGATGCCTGCGTGGGCACATATCAGGTTGTGTTTGCCGATGTTGCAGTTGTGCGCAATTTGGACGAAGTTATCGATCTTAGTCCCTTCGCCGATTCGCGTCGCACCATAAGTACCTCGATCGACACACGAGTTTGCACCAATCTCCACATCGGACTCGATATGCACCCAACCGATTTGAGCTGTTGGATGATGCACACCATTTTCCATCCGAAAACCGAAGCCATGAGCACCGACCACGCAGCCAGAATGCAGGATAACGCGATCTTCGATGACCGTTCCCGGATAGAGTACCACACCTGGGAATAGTTGGCAGTCTTTGCCAATGCGACAACCGTTCATGATCGTTACGCCGCGATGCAAATGCGTTCCGTCACCAACGCTACAATCCTCGTCGACGCTGACGAACGATTCGACGATGCAGCGCTCACTTATTTGTGCAGAAGCTGTTACGCTGGCGAGCGGATCGATTCCGTATTTTCGAGTGACAACTCCCTGTGGGCGAAAAAGTTGGCAGATTTGCGTAAAAGCATCGTGTGGGTTTTTTACGACGATTTGTGGTATCGCGACGTCTGGAAAAGTTTGGTTGGTAACGCAGGCTGATGCGTGCGAACACTGCAATCGAGACAGGTTTTTTTCGTTATCAAGTAATGTAATATGGCCAGGCATCGCGTCGGCCAAAGGGGCGGCACCTGTAATGACATCATTCCTTGAACGAGAAAACAGTTCGCCATGAACCCGATCGGCGAGGGTCAGCAGGTCTATTGAGGTCATACGGAATCCTTTTCCAAAGCAGCGATAGTCAACTTGGGCAATCTAATAAAAATCCCATCGTGAGAGCAATGCGTCTTTTGAGCGAATCGCTCAAGTGCCGCTTGTGAAACGCGGCTAGGCCTACGGCTCAATCCGAAAATTAGGTTACAATGTCAGCTATGGAACCACTCCTCCGCGCGATCGATGTCACTAAAACGTATCACATGGGATCCGTTGCGCACCCAGCCCTGCGCGGTGTTTGCATTGAAATTTGCAAAGGAGAATTTGTTGCCATTGTTGGCCCCTCAGGCTCTGGCAAGAGCACTCTTTTGCATATGCTTGGCGGACTTGATCGACCCGACACGGGAGATGTGCAACTCGAGGGGAAATCGATTTCAAATCTGGATGAGAATAGCCAAACGTTGCTTCGACGCCGTCGCATCGGTTTTGTTTTTCAAAAAGTACATTTGCTGCCAATGCTCAAGGCAATCGAAAATGTAATGGTCCCGATGAGGCTTGAGGGGGTAGAAATGAATATCGCAAAGCCTGCGGCGATCGCCGCGCTCAACTCGGTGGGAATGGGAGACAAGCAAAGCAATCGACCAGGCGAGCTTTCTGGTGGTGAGGCACAACGCGTAGCAATTGCGAGAGCCCTTGTGATGTCGCCTGCCATCTTGCTTGCAGACGAACCCACCGGCGCTTTGGATTCGGTTAATAGTCGGATTGTTATCGAACTTTTCAGATCCTTGGTCACCGAACTGGGGCAAACGCTCGTCATTGTCACGCACGACCCTTCGGTTGCGGGTGCAGCCGACAGGGTGATCAAGATGCGAGACGGTCTCGTTGTAGAAAATGGGTCGAATCCAAATATTTTGAAGCATGCGGGCAAAGCGCTACGGGAAGGAACTTAGTCAAATGTTCCTTGTCCTTTGGCAGCATTGGTTGCAACGGCCAGCTCGCTTTTTTTTTACTCTGCTCAGCCTGATTCTTTCGACTGCCACGCTAGTTGGCATAATCGTCGCGTCGCACAACGCGAGGTCTTCCTTTCGCGAACTGAGCGGTGCAGTGCAGGGATTGCCGTCGCTCGACATCGTCAACTCGGAGGGTGGTCGATTCGAGCTTTCGTCGTTGGATAGTCTTGCTCTGCAACAGGACACCCAAGCTGTTTTGCCGACTTTGATCCGAGGCTCGATCATGCGGTTCAGGGAGCAGAAGTCTCGAGGATTGATTATCGGTATTCCCATGGCGGAAGCCGACCTGTCATTGCGTCCGTTTTTGCAACGGGCGTTTGAATTGGGTGCTAGCCAGTGGCCAGGCCAGGACGAATGTTTGGTGTCCGCATTGATCGCGACCCAGCTAAAAGTGGAAGAGGGTGATTCGATCCAATGTTTGTTTCGACGTGGTTTTAAGAAAGTACGAGTAACCAAGATTGTTTCCGCAATCGCTTGGAATCGAATTTCGAGCGAGCACGGTGTGATCGTCGATCTGAATTGGCTCCAAAGTGCGACCGCCCTTTCCGGCCAAATTGATCGATGCCGATTGATTTTGAAAAACGATAGTGAGTTGGAAAAAAAGCGAATGCTGGAAAGGCTCAGCGTCACTCTCTCTGAAAAATTGATGCTGAGGGAGCGGACGAGTACTGTTGGACTCGCAGACGATTTGCTCAAGTCGACAGAATTGGGTTTGTCGTTTGCAAGTGCGTTGGCTGTGGCGATGGCTGCTTACATTTTGCTTAATACGACTCGCATGAATCTTGCGGAACGTCGCCCTTATTTCGCTATCCTGAGATGCTTGGGAGCGACGACCGGTCAGATCATTCGCGCGGTACTTGTAGAGGCGTTAACGATCAGCCTTCTCGGTATGTTTTTTGGGTTAGCCCTTGGCCTTGGACTCGGAGTGGTAATGAGACGAGTCTTATCTGGAGTTTTGCAATCTCGGCCAGGGAGTTTCTCCGTACCTTGGATTGCTTTAATTGCGATCGCAATTTTCATCCCTTGCTTGACGCTTTTTGTGGTTTGGTTTGCACAGAGGCAACAGGAGTCGGTGTCGCCGCTGGAAAGTTTTCGAGAGCCGACGATCGTAGAGAATACCGGTTTGCCACGAAAATCTATTCGCAATGGTATGGTGTTTTGGATTCTTTCGATGGCCGGATTGTACTCGGTACAGCAAGAATGGCTGTCCCCTCAGTGGGGTGTTGCGATGGGGTTGGTGTCATTATTGGCATATCTGCTTTGGTTACCGCTAGGACTCATTCCGCTAATTTGGGTCATCGATCGCATTGCACTGCTTCGGCAAGGATTTCCGATCGAGATCGCCAAGTACCAATTGATTCGCAGACCGGAGCGAACTTCGCTTAATGCCGGCTTCCTGGTGATCTCTCTGTGTGGCGCGGTCGGTTTAGGACAATCGCTCATGAGCAATACAGCTGAGATCAAACGTTGGTATCACCGTATGTTGCCGGGTGAATTGTTTTTGGTCAGTACACAGGCTCCATCGTTATTGATCGATTCCGAAGATCCACTGCGAGAGGTCATCGAGCAGCTCCCAGGCCTTCAATGGTCCAATGCCGTACGATTTGTTTGGTGTCAAGTCGATCAGAAGGCTGTGTTGTGTTTGGTTCGAGAATTTCCGGAAGCTGCGCCTTTCCCGACCGAGCCCAAGGGCATGTCGACCGAAAAAGCGAGAGCGATAATCGATGGCGATCAAGTCATCATCGGCTCAATCCTAGCCAAGAAGATTGGAAAACGGGCTGGCGATTCCTTGACCATCACGGTCAACGGTCGATCCTTTTCCGTTACCGTTGGCGGAGTGAACGCAAATTTCGCGAATGGTGGCATGTCTCTTATCATGAAGCGTTCGACCGCTCAGCGATTTTTCGAAGTGACCGGATTTGACTGGTATGCAGTTTCCGTTGCCCAGGACCAGATAGAAGCAGCGCACAAGAGTCTTGATGCAGTCAGGGCGCAATATGGGTTTGAGATCCAGCGTGGTAGCGAAATGCGACGAGGCGTAGAGCAAGCGATTTCCGGCGTGACCGCTGGCATCTGGTGCGTTGTTTTCATATCCTTTATTACAGGCGGTTTTGGCATTGCGACAACGTTAGCTATGAACATGCTCGAACAGGCAAGAGACTTCTCACTGCTCCGGATCGTCGGCGCGAGTCAGGGCCAGTTGATGCTAACGGTCTTAGTTCAAGCTTGGTTGCTTGGCATAATCGGGGTCGTATTCGGAATGCTAGGAGGCATTACCACGGTTCTTATCATTTATGGTTGTAGCGAGGCTCTGTTAGGTTACACCCCTGAGTTTGAATGGAATTTTTTATTGATGGCTGGATCTGCATTGGGCACTTTGGCTATTGTCACCATTGCGGCTTGGCTTCCAGCCTGGAACGCTTCTAAGATCAATCCCGTAGAGCACTTAACCTATGAATGACTTTTCTTTGCATCACAATCAGAACGTATTCCGAGCTTGGCTTTGGTTAACATGCGTGTGGTTTTTCAGTGGTGTTGTTTGCGCGAAGGATTTCCTCGGCCAAGTGAAGTTGGCGGACGTGCTTCCCGAAACAACGCAATTGTTGTTCACGTCACAGAATATAAAGAGTAGCTATTCTGCGCTGGAGCGATCTGACGTTTGCAAACAACTGGGTGGCCCGATTTGGCAATCTGTCATAGAAAAGCAGAGGGTTACGAACATCGGATCGTTACTCAATCCGCAGCCATGGTTAGGCTTGGACTGGCAAGACATTAGTGCAATCGATCAAGTTGGGGCGGTTGCTGCATTCTTGGATAGAAACGGCGACACCACATTGGTCTTCTTGGTTAATCTTGGGCCAAATGCAGAAAAGCATTCCTTTGTCCAACGTTGGATTGCAAATCAGGGTGGCATGAGTCGATTTCAATCGCTTGCGTCCAACGATACGACCAAATTCTATTCGCTTGCAAGCGGTGGAAAGACCGAAATGTCCGTATGCATTGCGTTTGGTTCACAATGGACTTGTATCTCTTCGTCGACCACGGCGGTGCAAGAATGGCTCGGTTCGCCAACCATGAGAAGCATGCAGGCATCCGCTGGCCTTGAATCCATTCAACCACTCTTTGAAGCAGGCAACTGGGAAAGTGGTGAAACGCGTTTTTGGTTGTCTCCCTGGGCGATTCTAAATGGTTATGCTGCCAAAAAAGATCCCAAACTATTTCGTTCCGCAAAACTGTTCGGGCTTGACGGACTTGGGGCGTTAAGCGGCGCGATCCAGCCACCTTCAACGGCTGAAAATTCATGGAGACTTCGTTATTCGCAGCAGATCTCTACGCCTCCGGCAAAGGGCCTTGCGGTGCTCAGCTTCAAATGGGGGCCTAGAGTTGAGCCCCCTAAAATCCTCGGTGTCGAAATGGATCAGGTATCGATTTCCTACCTCGACATGAAGCCTTGGTTTCAAGGGGTAAGCCATGCTGTAGATCAGATGATCGACGAGGAAACGCCTGGAAACTTTGCTGATCTAGTCGATAGTATCTTAACGGACCCAGAAGGACCGAAGATCGATGTTCGAAAGGAGCTGATTTACCCATCTGGGCCATTGATGTTTAACTTTAGCGAATCGAGCCCAGACAGGAAAAACGCGGACAGGATTCAGCACAATCAAGTCTGGGCGTGTTTGCTGCAAGATTCCAAGAAAGCATCGGCTACGATCAACAAACTTTTCGAGAATGACAAAGATATCAAATCAGAACAGATCGGATCGTATCGGGTATGGAATACTGTCAACGACGAATCGCTTTTTGTCGCGGTATCAAAAGGAGAAAATCAAGCGATCTCGGTGGTCGCGATCGACAGCACGTATCTCTATCTGTCGACCGATACGACTTGGTTCAAGCAACTGCTTGTGGGTAATAGGACATCTCAGGCGGCTAACCGTGGAAGACCAGCGTTGTGGAATTCGTATCTGCAAAAGTTAAAATCACCGCTGTTCTCGATGCAGCAGAGTCTATTTTTAGGATCTTGGTTTGCGCGAAGCTGGACTCGATTACCCGAGCCAACACAAAAAGAGTATGGCGCGATAGATCTACCCTCTTTTTGTTTGACGAATGTTCTGGTTCCGGGGCTCACAACTGCCGAGATCCCCAAATGGAGCCAAGTTCAACCGGCTTTTGGGATTCTTACACACTCGGCAGTGCAGAACGAGCGAGGCATTGAAGGGCAGATCTGGTTGGTTGCAAATCAATAGTGGATCGTAATAGCAGGCCTCGATCCATCAACTGGTCACAGACACGAATCACCTCGTCGGCAGAAATCGAGAGCATTGGCGTACAGTCGAATTTGCGAGCAGATGCTTTTATCAAACGAACGTTCTGTACGCCGGCGCTGTTCGACCCACTTGGACCTACTCTCTCGATTGGCATGGGTCCGATCAAACCAATAGTTGGCGTTCCATTGGCAACCGATAAATGCATCGGGCCTGTATCGGAACCTACGAATAAGCTCGACCGGCGAATCAAACTGCCTAATTGTGAAAGTGTTGTCGCAGGCGAGAGCATCGCATGTCCACCCGATTCGATAACGACTTCGTTGGCAGCTAGTTTTTCCTTTTCACCTGACCAAGCCACTAGGCATGGCATCCCCCAGTGTTCCCCGAGATGTTTGGCAATGCTAGCGTATCGATTCGATGGCCAAATTTTAGAAACCCAACCTGCGCCGACGTTAATGATGGCAAACCGACCTTCTAGCTGTAGTGACGCGATAGTTCGTTCTGCAAAATTGCTATCGGTTTCTTGTTCGGGCAAATCGAATGCCACCTTGGAGTCGTGAACACCGAGTAGTCTTAATAATTCTAAGCTTCGATCGACAATGTGCTGCGACTCCGGTTTGTAAAGTCGATTGTTCAGAAAACAGCTCAGTTCTCGACCATCGAAGATATCGCGATGGAATCCGAGTCGGGCTTTAGCGCCGGATAACCATGCGATGAGTGAACTCTTGGTTAGCCCCTGCAAATCCAGGGTAATGTCGGGTTTCCACGTTCGCAGATTCGTTACCAGAGTCCATAGTTCTCGAGGTGACTTGAACGCGCGCTTGGAGACGATGAATAGTTCATCGAGTGCTGAATGATTTTGGATGAGTTGCGATGACGTGCGTTCGATAACCCAGCCGATTCGAGCGTCCGGAAAATTGCGACGAATTGAGTTTAGGACGGGGACACTGAGGATGCAGTCCCCAATCGCAGATAGACGAACAATTAAGATGCGTTTAGTCATTAAGCCATCCGAGTCGTCCGAGTTTCATAGCGTTCTCACGGTAGCCGCACGCGGGCGTATGGTTAGCCAAAAGAACGAAACTAGGTGAAAAAGATAAAGGAATCAAGTTCACTTTAATCTTTTGCTAGCAATCCACCCTGCTTTAGAGGTCGTACGGCTTGGTCACCATTCTTGGCCGCGGAGCCGTGCGAGCTCGGCAGCATCTTTATCGCCCCGACCAGAAAGACAAATAACCAAGTGTTGATCAGGCGACATGGTCCTGGCTGTTTCCGCTGCTTTGGCCACGGCATGGCAAGTTTCCAACGCCGTAAGTATTCCCTCGTTACGAGCCAAGAAATCAAATGCACCGAGCGCTTCGTCATCGCGACACGACGTATATTCGACTCGCTGGGTGTCCTTCCAATAGCTATGTTCAGGCCCGACACCTGGATAGTCCAAGCCAGCAGAAATGGAATGGACATCGCTCGTCTGCCCATCTTCATTTTGCATGACGTAGCTGTATGATCCGTGCAATACCCCAGGTGAGCCGTAGCTCAGCGGCGATGCGTGGTCGCCTGCCTCCGAACCACGACCGCCAGCCTCGACTCCGATAAGCCGAACCGTGTGATCCTCGATAAAGGGATAGAACATACCTGCCGCGTTGCTACCACCACCAACACAAGCCACAATGGCGTCGGGCAAACGACCAAACGATGTCAAGCATTGCTCGCGACACTCTCGTCCGATAACACTTTGAAAATCCCTGACAATCATGGGAAATGGATGCGGTCCGATAACTGACCCAATGATGTAATGCGTGTTCTCCACACTGGACATCCAGTCTCGCATGGCCTCATTGACGGCATCTCTCAAAGTCCGAGAACCGCTCTCGACAGGCCGCACTTCGGCACCCATGAGTCGCATGCTAAAGACATTGGGCTTTTGACGGCGTACGTCTTCGGAGCCCATATAGACAACGCATGGCAACCCAAAATGTGCACAAGCTGTGGCCGATGCAACGCCGTGTTGCCCGGCACCCGTTTCCGCAATGACGCGAGTCTTTTTCATCCGCAACGTCAACAACGCCTGACCGAGAGTGTTATTGATTTTGTGCGCACCGGTATGATTGAGATCCTCTCGTTTAAGCCAAATCTGGGCACCACCCAGCTGTTTGCTCAAACGTTGGGCGTGATAAAGCGGCGAGGGGCGACCGACAAATCGATGGAGAAGCTCGTTGAGCTCGGCGTGGAAATCGGTATCCTTCATCGCTCGCTCGTACTCAACAACTAATTCGTCCAACGCCCTGGTCAGCGTCTCGGGCACGAAACGGCCACCAAAATCGCCAAATCGACCACTTTGGTCCGGTACCTGTTTGGAGGCAATTTTTTCGATTGGGCTGTTAGCCGCTTGAGGGGAAGTGACATCCGTGGATGGGGCAAGACTCATTCGGTCTCAAATATCGTTGAAGAAAAAAGGTGATCCTGTTTGAACATTGTCTAGACATGATAAATGTCGGTCAAGCTACAAAGTGGGCAAGTTTCGCATGAGCCTCTCCCAACCATTCCGCCGACTGCAGGATCTCAGCTTCCGTATTAAATCGGCCAATGCCAAACCTCAAACTGGATCTAGCTTCGTCCACACTTAGTCCAATTCCCAACAAAACATGGCTAGGATGCGGTTCAGCGGACGTGCAAGCACTTCCGCTACTTACAGCCAAACCCGGCAATTCCAACATCAATGACTGCCCCTCCACCATGGGGAAACAGACGTTAAGGTTGCTTACCAATCTTGAGGAACGGTTTTCCGCAGCCAAATTTGGACCATTCAGTTTGAGACCATCAATCCGTTTATTCAATAATGCCCAAAGCAAATTCCTAAGGTGTTCCTGAGCTGCCATTTCGGGGCCAAAAGACTGGTGCGAAATGTCCAAAGCCTTAGCCATGCCGATAATCCCAACGCTATTGAGCGTGCCAGAACGAAGATTCAATTGCTGGCCACCCCCCAAGATTTGGCCTTGGAGCTTTACGGGCGTTGGGGACTGACGAACATACAGCCCACCCATTCCCTTCGGGCCATAAAACTTGTGTGCAGAAAAACTCAACAAGTCGACGCCTAGCGATTGGACATCGATGGGCATGCGTCCCACAACCTGACTGGCGTCGGTATGAAGTGGGATACAAAATCGTTGGCACAGTTTGGCGATATCGGCGATCGGCTGTAGAGTTCCAATCTCATTGTTCGCCAGCATGATACTGACCAGGGCAGTGTTGTCACTGATTGCATTTGCTAGCCGGTCGAGCTCGACGATGCCAGCTTCGGGATGACCGTTTTGCACAACCGGTAATCGAATAACCTCGAACCCAAGCCTTTCTAACTTGGCAATCGGATCGAGCACAGCTCGGTGTTCGGTAACGAGCGAGACTAGGGAGCGTCGCTTTTGTTTGGGATGCATCGCGACGCCAAACAATGCAAGATTATTGCTTTCCGTAGCACCGCTGGTGACGATAATTTCGTCGCTGCTCGCGTTGAAATGGTCTGCAATCCGTTGAATCGCGTCGTTGACTAACTCGCCAACCAAACGACCGGCTTCGTGTGTTGTGCTCCCAGGATTTGCGTAATACAGATCCATCATGGGCATCATCGCGGCGATGACTGCCGGGTCGACTCGAGTCGTCGCTTGGTTGTCGAGATAAATTGCCATGCCTAAAGGACCGCTGAAACAACGGGAACGATAGAAACTGGGACCGCAGAAATGGTCGCCACCGAAAACACTATGCCAACACAATGGCCCTGGTGCGTAAGCGAAAGTTTAATGGCATTCGATGCGTTCCGCGGCTTTGCTGTTTTCGAGATAACGTTTACCGGGCAATCAGCAGCTGTCGTTTCATGGTTTGTCGTTGGCGGAATGGCTCCCGCTCTCATTCCCGCTAAGGATGCGATCCATTCGATAAGCCCCGACCCGCTAACGCAGTCGCCAATGGCACCCTTGTACGAAACAACAGGCACATCTTTTAAGACTTTGGCGATACCTCGCGATTCCCCAGCATCGCAAGCGATCGTGCCGTTGGCGCATGCGTTCACGTGATCGATGTCTTTCACGCTCAATCCAGACCGTTCGAGCAATGTCGATAATGTACTCTCTGTCGCGCTCTGCGTTCCACTCCATCGGCCCTGCGTGGATTTGCCAAACCTATTGGCCCAAGCGGAAATCGAACCGAGGATGGTTGCGCCCCGCGACTCCGCGTGCGAACGGCGTTCCAGGATAACGGCAGAAGCCGATTCGCCAGATACGGAACCATCGCGAGCCAAATCAAAGGGTTTGCAAGCTGTTGACGGACTGGAGTACGATTTGGAAAAATCCTCGTCGTAGCGTTGAAACATTCGCGTTAAAGTATTTTGTGAAGCAGTAGAACCAACGACCATGACGTCAGCTTTTCCGCGACGAATCACGTTAATAGCTTCCAATACCGCGTTCAAACCACTCGTGCCAAGCGTCGTAATCGTATTGTTTGGGCCTCGCGCATCTAGCGCAATTCCGACGTGGCATGCAGCCATGTTCGGAAGGGACTTTAACATCCACAGCGGATTCATGTTTTCAATCGCCTCAACCGCCCAGCGGCTATGATCCATCTTGCCGTTGTAAGAACACAATCGGACAATGCTCTCGACGTCGGCCGTCTCGCTAAAAAACATTTCACCCGAAAACACAGTTCCAATCCGATCCGGATCGACAGGACAAGCCGTAATGCTTGCCATCTTGAACGCTTGCATGGCGGCACCGAAGCCCAACTGAATCTCCCGACACATGACCTTGATCGACTTGCGAGGTTGGACGTGCACTTTGGGATCGAAGTCACGAATGACCGCACTCAGCCAGTGCGTTCCATCTACACCCAACTCAGGCGCAAGTAACCCAACCGCAGACTTCCCGCGCATCAATGACTGGTAGTACGATTCGACATCATGGCCGAGCGGTGTGATGGCACCGTAACCGGTAATGACGATTTCGTCTGCCCCAACAAACTCCCTAGTGTTCATCGCGCGACCTATATCTGATAGTTCGAATCATGCATCCATTCATCAGGCTGGCCGCTTCGAATTCGTAGCTTGGGCTTCTCCAAAACAACGGTCGAATGCGGCGTCACACTACTGGTGACCCACACGCTTGAACCGATAACGCTATCGTGACCAACGGTCGTTCGTCCTCCGAGAATGGTTGCATTCGCATAGATGACAACCCGATCCTCAATCGTCGGATGACGCTTCGTGCCGCGAATCAATTGGCCATCGGCATCGGTTGCGAAGCTCAACGCGCCGAGTGTCACTCCTTGATAGATTTTGACGTGGTCGCCAATGTTGCAGGTCTCACCGATAACCACGCCCGTGCCGTGATCAATAAAAAAGAAGTCGCCAATCGTTGCGCCGGGGTGGATATCTATCCCTGTCTGCTTGTGAGCCCATTCCGTCATCATACGAGGGATAAAAGGGACAGCGAAATGGACCAGTTCGTGAGCGATACGATAGATGGTAACCGCCTCTAAACCTGGGAAACAAAAAATAATCTCGTCGCGATTGGAAACGCTTGGGTCACCTTCGTAGGCAGCTTCGACATCCTTTTCCAGGGCGGCTCTCAGCTGCGGGATTCTCTCTAAAAGTGCAATCGCTATCGCTTGACCTTTCGCCTCATAGTCGATCGCGTTTTCGCAAGGGTTCACGTTCGGTGACTTGGCATCCACACGGTCAGAATGGAGCAACGCTCTCGCAATTTGCGTTGTCAACCGATCATGCAAGGCATCCACCAAATTGCCAACGTGGTAGGTTATGTTGCCCGCGTGCAAGCCCTCCCGGCGGCGAAAACCCGGGTAAAGCAAGTCCTTTAGGTCCTCCAGGATCTGCACGATCACTTCGTACTTAGGGAGGGGGCAATGCCCTAGGTGATTGATGCGATCTTGTGCCTTGTAGCTGCGCACTATCGCATCCGTCAGGCGTGGAAGCTGTTCCTTGAGTCGAAAATCGGATGCCATCTGGTTTTACCGGCTGGAGCCGTGTGTGGTTTTACTAAAAAAGGTCCGAACAAAGAGAGGTTTATGGAATCGGTTGTATCGAACTCGACTGGCAAGAGTTTTTCCGAAGCATGCTCATGTAGCACCATAATACCCAAATACCCCAATTTTCGCAGAGCGCTCTTTCAGCCTGTCGTGGTCATTTTAGGCAATTATCCATCCTTTCGTCGCTTCTACATAAGACATAATACTTTTTTAGCATCAGTATTAAAGTAAAAGATACTGAATCGACGAAGAATCCAGCCATTTCAGGATCGTGAAATCGGGGAAATCGGGACCAACGGTACGCCCTATTTGGTTTTCGCAACGAAACTATCGAGTTTTGACTGGGTTTTAAGGTTGACTGCGGATATTCTTCGTAACGAATGGATACCAAACCACGATTTCCTAGTGGCATTACTGTTGACTTTCGTGGATAATATTCGAATTCGTTATCGCCATTCCCCGCGATTGGATCGAGCACTCCCTCCTACCAAGCCCCCTCCAAAATGTCTTTTCACTATCACAGACTTTCACAAGACAAACGAGGCTCCGCTAAAGTCACCCTGTTTATCGCGATTGCGGTTTTATTATTTGGCGTTGGCGGCTTCGTCTGGTGGCAATACTCAGAGACGACTTCGAATTCTGCGTTGGACAAAGAGCTGCTTTTGCATGAAGTGCGGAGCGGGCCCTTTGATCACATTGTGTTGGAACAGGGCGAAATTGAAAGCAGCAGCAACAACGAAGTCAAGTGTGAGGTAAAAGGCAGAGGAGGCAGTGGTACGCCGATTCTCTCCCTAGTCCTCGAAGGCGTCATTGTTAAGAAAGGGGATGAACTTTGCCAACTGGATTCGTCCTCTTTGGATCAAGACGTTAAGAATCAAAGGATCGTTGTAAGTTCCGCGGAATCGACTGTGATCAGTAGTGAAGCAGCAGTCAGCAGGGCAGCTATTGCTAAACAAGAGTATCTTGAGGGCACATATTTGACGGAACAAAAGACGATATTGAGTGATATTGCCATCCAACAACAGGGTCTTCGAAAAGCGGAACTGTCGCTTCAAAGCGCGGAGCGACTCGCGGCCAAGGGAACACTCAAAGCGCTGCAAATCGAGTCCGAGCAATTCGCGGTTCAAAATTCGCAGAGGATGTTGGAATCGGCCCAAGGTAAATTAAGAGTTTTAGACAATTTGACCAAAGAAAAAATGCTGGTCACATTCAATAGCGATATCGAGACAGCCAGAGCGAAACTATTATCAGACAAGAGTACGGCTTTTGAAGAAAAGAACAAACTACTAGAGATCCAACAGCAGATCAAAGCATGTACGTTGTATGCACCCTCAGATGGTCAAGTTGTCTACGCCAATAAATTTGGTGGACGCTCAGGCGGTGATTTCATCGTGGCTGCTGGTTCGCTCGTGCGTGAACTGCAAACAGTTTTTCTGCTGCCAGATCCCAGTCGCATGCAAGTGAAAGCCAAAGTGAACGAGTCTCGCATAACCTTGATACGTGATGGCATGCCCGTGAAAATCAACGTTGGTGCGGTGGACAATGAACTTCTCGGACGGGTCACCAAGGTAAACAAGTATGCCGAACCGGGAAACTATTTTGGATCCAACGTCAAAGAATACGCTGTAATTGTGCAGATCGTAGATCCACCCCAAGAGATTCGTACGGGTATGACGGCCGAGGTTCGAATCTTTGTAGAACAGATTCCGGATGTGATTCAGATCCCAGTCCATGCCGTTTATGAGACTAAAAAGCACCATTTCGTTTTAGTCCAAAATGAGAAAGAATGGGAAACCCGAGAAATCAAGATCGGTGCTACGAATGATAGGTTTGTCACCATAAAACAAGGCGTTGTCTCTCAAGATAAGGTCGTGCTCGATCCTCGAAACCATATCGACAAAATGGATCTCCCTGAAATTGAAGAAACCGATGATCGCGAGGCGCTGGCAAAGATTACATCCCAGACACCTATTTCGACGCCCTCGAGTGCCCGGTCAGGAAAAGGTCCTGCACCAGACGGCCCAAGTGGCGGCGATAAGGGTGGTGGTGGTGATCCCGCTGCAATTGCTGCTGCCATGTTGGTAAGAATGGATGCGAATACCGATGGAAAGCTGAGTTTGGTCGAAGTCGCAGACAACGAACGAATGAAGAACAGTTTTACAGATTACGATACCAACAAGGATGGTTCGATCGATCAATCAGAATTAGTCGCTCAGCTTCGCAAGAGAATGGCAACTGGCGGCGGCGGAGGCAGTGGAGCTGCACGTGGAGCGCCGTCCAACTAATGATGGACACACAATCAGAGCAAGCAAACCGATTTGCTTGCCGCGTCGCGGACCTTAAAAAGGAGTATGTCTTAAAAAGTGAAACGGTTCGCGCTTTGCGAGGCGTGACGTTCGATGTCCCTGAGGGGGACTACATGGCCATCATGGGCCCGTCAGGTTCCGGCAAGAGCACGCTACTGAACATGCTCGGCTGTTTAGACCAACCGACTTCAGGCAGTCTATGGTTGGGCAACGACGATGCTGCAAAGATGAACGACGACCAGCTCGCCGATATTCGGTCACAGAGGATTGGGTTCGTCTTTCAGGCGTACAACCTGATCCAGCAGCTCACGGTCGTTGAAAACATACAAGTCCCTCTATTCTATCAGGGTAAATCGCTTTCGAGAAAACAAAAGGAACGGAGTATTGAATTGGCCCACTTGGTCGGCTTGGGTGAGCGCCTCACTCACCGTCCAACACAATTGAGTGGTGGTCAACAGCAACGAGTCGCGATCGCTCGTTCCCTGGTCAACGATCCTTTCTTTATTCTCGCGGACGAACCGACTGGAAATCTCGATTCCCATACTGCCGAAGAAATTCTGCAACTGTTCGAAAAACTCAACAACGAGGGACGAACGATCATTCTAGTCACGCATGAGGATGAGGTTTCTAAGCGAGCCAAACGGGTCATCCGCTTGAAAGATGGCCGCCTGCAATGGGATCGTTTCAACTCACAAGAGGTCCGCGACACGGCGGCCAAATACGCTTTAGATAATATGCCGGTTGAAGTATGAGCCTCTGGATTGGAACAATACAGCTTGGAGTCAAGAGCTTGTGGCTACACCCACTACGGTCGTTACTGACCGTACTTGGGATTTTTATCGGCGTAGCTAGTGTGATTTGGCTGTTGGCGATCAGTAAAGGGATCGGGGACGAGGCGCAAAGGCAAATCGAGAGCCTCGGTGCTGATACGATTATGATTCGAACGGTGAAGCCGCCAAGCGAAAAAATGACTATGGAGGGTTTAACTCCATACGGATTGACGAGGGAAGAATTCGACATGCTCGTCTCGACGGTCCCCACGATTCGAAGTGCGCTACCCATTCGTGAAATGCGACGTCAGTTTCAGTTCAAGGATCGAAAACTCGACGGTCGACTGGTCGGTTGCACCCCGGAATACGCACTGGTAACGCGGCTCAAAATAAGGTCCGGGCATTTCATCACAGATGCCGAGAATTTTGCAATGGACACACACTGTGTCATCGCGGCGAAAGTGGCTGAACGTCTCTTTCCATTTGAAGATCCTGTCGGGCAGCGCGTCTACATGCCAGAGAACAAGAGTTTCTATTTGGTGGTCGGAGTGCTCGAGCCAAAAAGTGCCACCGCAGCGATCGGAGGATCGATGGACGCCCAGGATTTTTCCAACGACGTCTATATCCCAATCAAAACGCTCCAGCATCGAATTGGAGACCAAGTTATGCGTATGAGCGCTTCGTCGCGGGAAGGTGAAATTATTGAGCTAAATCAAATTACTTTACGCGTCGCAGAGGTCAAGGACGTCAAGCAGACAGCAGAATTAGTTGCCAGTGCGCTTTCTAGCCATGATAAAATGGAAGACATTGCAGTCGTCGTCCCGCTAGAGTTACTTGAACAGGCAAGGACGACGCAGATGATGTTTACAGTGCTCACTGGAATGGTTGCGTCTATCTCATTGCTAGTCGGTGGTATCGGGATCATGAACATCATGCTAGCGACCGTGACAGAGCGAACCAGGGAAATCGGTATTCGCCGCGCATTGGGCGCCAAACGCAGGGATATCATTCGGCAGTTTCTGGTGGAGACGACCGTCTTGAGTTTGGCGGGTGGTATATCAGGAATTTTGATTGGACTACTTATCGTCCCAGCAGTCGAAGTCTTGAGAGATTCAGCCAATTATTGGTTCGCAAAACAGATGGCTAGCCTTCCCGATGTCGTGAGAACCGTTCAGCCTGCGGTCGAACCGTGGAGCATCCCGGGAGCCTTCCTTGTCTCCTTGGTAGTCGGTTTGGTTTTCGGTATTTATCCAGCCATGCGGGCGGCAAAAATGAGTCCCATCGAAGCCCTTCGTCACGAATAGACGACCTCAAGCGTCAACTGACGATTTCGCTAATATCGATGAGATAGACTTGCCGACCGCCATCGTGCGGTGAGTCGAATGCAACTTTCTTTCCATCGCGGCTTGAACATGGGTGATTATCGCATCGCCATTCCCCGCGATGCGTCAGCGGCGAAAGGAAATGGCCAAGCGGCACGCGATGGTCGGTTGGGATGTGATAAAGATACGGATGCTGAAGCATGTTCGAGTCTGGATAGGTGTCGTTCAATACCCATTCGTTATTGGTTTCAGGCACATAAGTATTGTGGCCATTTGCCGACATCATTTCGGGACCGACAACCTGCACTCTGTCACTCTTGTCTTCATAGAGGTAGAACCGATCTCGGTGGGATGGATGCCAAGCCCACGCAAAAATATGGCTTGGGTCTCGCCACACGAAATGCGAAGTCCCGCCCCACGGATCGATTACGTGCACATCGGATCCATCTAAGTTCATCGTGAGCGCGCGGGTGTAAAACGACGACTTATCGCCCATTGCATGCCATCGATGCAAAAAGAAGAGACGTGTACCGTCTGTATTGCAGAGCAGGTGGTTGAACCAATGTTTCGAAGCGGGTTTGAAGTCCGCGTCTGAGCGTCCCGCGAATGGAATTTTTACAGCATCCGCGAACGAAAAAATTAGCGATTGAGCTCCCGTTTGCATGTCTATCCTCCAGATGCCAGCGTTTTCCGGCGCAAGCACTTCCTTGTTGGGGTCGGGAACCCCGGCGTATCCGTAGCCAGGCCGTGTGTCATTTAAACGCCGAAAGTCCGGCGCAAAGCCAATTTTTCCATCGGGACTCAGGCAATAGAAAGGATTGGGCAACGTGCGCTTGCGTCCTGATTGGATGTCGAGAATGTGGGAGACATATTGACCGTCTTGGCGGTCATTCCAAGCAACTTCATTTTCGGAACCGGGAACCCATTGCAGCATACATCCTTGCTGCCAATTCCATGCCGAGGACCTGCCAAGTTCAATCCATTGATCGCCATGTTCGGTGTCGATGAAACCGATATGAATAGAGTCCGCTGGCAAAGGCGAGCGACCATTGAAATCCACTTCATTGGAAAGCACGAATCGGTTTGTAGGATCGAATAACAGTTTGTCATAATAGCCTCGCCAATGGAACTTTGGGCCGCGAGTAATTGCACGAATCGGTGGCAACGGTACGTTGGTCTTGTTTTCCGCCAAGGCTTTCATGGAATGAACGACGGGAAGCAATAGGCCAATCTTTTCTAAAAACCGCCTTCGCAAGTGATGTGTGTGCATTAATGGCTTTCCATTGGGGTGGAAGATTTTCGGTTGTGATTCCTCGTTACTCCTCACGTCCCGTTTCGGTTTGTCCGACTGGAACGCAAGAGGGGACTTTCGAATCGGTCGGTCACTTCTTAAAGTGTACAAATCTGGCTCAACAGCCCCAGCACGAGTCCACGCTGGCAAGCTGCCCAAGATCTTTCTTGGGCAAAAAAAGCCACAAAACTAAAGACCGTTGCTACTCGATCGCTTGTCATCGAGTACGAGTAGGAATGCTCGTCAAATCGATCGGACCATTTTAGGTCGTTTTCAGGCCGCCGCTCGCCTTAAAACAAAAAAACACCCCGAGATGAACCCGGGGTGTTTAAGTGACTTCTCATAAATTGCAATTCGAGAAGGATCCTCGGTTGCGGTTGGCTTTTCTTTCGACTAGGCAGCCGAGCAAGCAAGCGACTCTTGGGCGGTTTTGCTATTCTTCGCTTTGCGACGACTAGAGCGAAGTCGAGCCGTTCCTGCACAGCCCAAGCCGATAAGGAAGATTGCAATGCTCGTTGGCTCTGGAACCAAAGCACGCGTATACAAAAGGTCTTGCTTTTGATAGCCATAAACCGCAGCCCAAGTACTCGAATCGAGCTGATTAAACGCGGCGATTGCAGCATCGGGAGTATTCTTCGCAAACAAATTAAGAGCGAATACCGACGAATTGGCTGCAGTACTTGACCAACTCATAAGATCCTTGGCCAATTGCGAAAGGGGTGAGCTTCTCTCTCCTTCCAGTTTCCAAATTGCTTCCTGTAGAGCATTTGCTGACGGTGTATCGTTGTAGGAATATCCAGGTACAGAAGAGTTCAGAGTACCGTTCGAAAAACTAGCAAAAACGTTTTTTGTCCTGTTGCTTAGTGGATCACCTAATTGAGTGTTATTTCCGCCAAACACTGCCCGGTTGCCCACGCCGCCAACTATTAACTCCTCTCCAAACGCAAAACTCTCGTTTAACTCGAGGCAGAATGTTTTTCCAGCGAATTCCCAACTGTTCGGTGCAATTAGCTTAGAAAGGACAAACTCACCACCGCCGCTCGCTCCGCCAAAGCCGGACTGCTCCACTTTGACGATATCACCCTTGATTAGGGGGCCGGCAAAACAAAAATTTCCAAGCAGTGTCAACTGCAATGCAAATAAACAAATGACTTTCATGGTGTGACTCTCAATCGGTAGGAATATCTGGAACAACTGTTGAAATCAACAGTTACAATCCTAGATTAGATGACCGAAACCCCTATTCAACTAGAAATACTAGAAATACTAGAAATACTAGAAATACTAGAAATACCAGAATAATCAACAAAATCGATACAACCGTTGGCTTGTACCCACACATTTGGTAAAGGCCGCTCGCTCAGAACCTCGTCACGAGTTTTGGGGGTCGTCTCCGTGTTTTTTATGGCACATCCCTTTCCTGTTGGCGATAAATCTTGCGAGGCTCGCGAAAGGATTTCGAGCTCGCTATTTACGGAAAAGGATTTCGTTGTGACTTCAAACATTGGCTGTCAAGGTTCGTTTCGCCCGATTGTCTGGATCAGTGTTTTAATCCCATTCTTCCTTACCAGTTCCGGGTGCAATGCTCTCCTGTTCCGGATCAAGGGTAGCATTCCGGCGAGCGAGCTTTCCGATTCGTTACGTCCGCCCACACGCAACCATCGAGTTCCGATCGATTATCGATTGCTTGGTCAAGCGACGCCAAGCGTTTACCGTTTGGATTCTGGAGATGTTCTTGGGATTGCAATCGAAGGCATACTCCCCTATGCCGCACCCTCATCTCCCCCGGCCCCATTGCCCGTCAACTTTCCCACAGAAGAAAGTCGTCTTCCACCATCGACGGGATTCCCGATGGTGGTTCAGGAAAACGGAACGATACTGTTGCCGGGAGTTGCCCCGATCATGGTTCGAGGCAAAACACTTGATGAAGTTCGTGAACTAGTCGGTGAAGCTTCTATTAAAAATGGAAAGTCAGGTCGAGGCGAACTGTATCCTATGATTTCGCTTTTGAAGCAGCGCACGTACAGCGTTTCGGTCATTCGTCGAGATCTTGGCTCAACCTCGAGCGCCTCCATTCGTTTGGACGCCTATCGCAATGACGTCCTAAACGCTCTCTTAAAAACGGGAGGATTGCCTGGCCCGAATGCAAAAGACGAAGTGACTATTTTACCTCAAATACGTTCGGCCGCATTAGAGGTCGATCCAAAGAATCTTTATGCACAGGATAGCGACGGCTACCACGAGCCCGCGTTTGAGGAGCCCCGAACCATTGCGTTGACTCAGTACGCAGCTCCCTTGGATAAATTGACACGCGAGTACCTTGTGACTCCAGTCTACGGATCGATCCTCAATGAAGGAGATATCATTTACATCGAAAGCCGGGAATCCGAAGTCTTCTACACGGCAGGGATGCTACCTGGAGGACAGCACCCGATACCGCGTGACTACGACATCGACATCTTTGAAGCGATGGCTATCGCTGGTTATTCGTATGGACACGCAGGTAGTGGTGGTGGCGGGCTGATGGGTATCACAGGCGTTGCTCCAACACAGCTTTTCGTTTTTCGAAAGAACGACCATTGCGATGAGATTACTATCAAGATCGACCTAGTCAAGGCAATTCGTGATCCACGCGAGCGATTGATTGTAAAGCCAGGAGATAAGTTGCTACTGCGATTTTCACCCAAGGAAGAGGTCGCCAACTTCACTCTCATTTCCTTCTTCACGTTCGGTTTTCAGTACATCCTTAACGGCAACAATCGTTATTAGGCGATAGGCAGCTCGCGATGTACCTTGTTCATTTTTTGTAGCCTCAGCCGCTAGCCTGGATATTGCATAAGCCGTTTTGGCGTTAGGCACGGTTCACGCGACATCCATAAACCGGGGCTGGCGCCCAATGGCACTCACTTTGTTAGCGGAACGGCGCAAGCCGTCCGGTGCGTGTCTAATAAATCCTGCCAAACCGGAGGTCTCGCGCCCTGCCGCTACAAGAACACAATCGCAAAGTGAGGGCCATTTGGCTAACGCCGTCGGCTCAAGTAGTAAAAGCTAATCCTTGCGGCATTCAGGCTAGCGCCCTGTGGCTGATCAATAAATACCCCATGAATAATCCAGGCTAGGATCCAAAGGTACTCGCTTTAAACCTGTGTCGCTCTCCTCAGGCTCCGTAATAAGCGAATTCGCCCGCGAATGCGATTAATTCTTTTTTGTCAATGTTCTTCACGACAAATTAAGGCTTGGGTTGCTATGCTCGTCTGGTCAATGCCAGTTGACTTGTTGACGGCTGCCGTACAAAAATGAAAGAAGCATGATGTCCGTTTGTTCAGGTAAGAATGTTTTTAAAAGTAGCGTTTCTTGGTTCCAAGTGCTCGCGTTCCTAGCCGGAATTTTTGTGGGTGTTGGAAATGCCGACGATCCGCCCAAGGGCTTGGTTCCAATAGGTGGACGATGGTTCATCGAGTCTGGCGAGACGCCCATCTATTTTTATCGGGAAGGTGATCGCTATGTCGACTTGTTCTCGTACCATACGAAAGACTCGAACAAAGATGGGACCGACAACGTCAGAATAAGCCACGACACCCAGTTTTTGATCATGGAAAGCCAAGGCTATCCGAATCACCCGACTGCCGTCTTCCCAAATAGTGGCAATCCAAATTCAATTAAAGTTCAGAATTTCACCTTTCGCTTGCCGCTCGTTCCGAAACTTGCGGACAAAATCACACGGCTGCCGATGGGGCCTATCGGAACAGCATTGAACGGCGTCGTTTTTTTTAATCCTTATGAGATGGAGGGGATGAACGCTGTCGAAGGATACTCGGAAGTCTGGTTAGATTCCTGCTGCGGCCATCCCCAACAAACTGGCGTCTATCATTACCACAAGTATCCGAGCTGTGTTAAATCACCGTTCAAGGACGATGGCAAGCAGCACTCGCCAGTTCTTGGGTTCGCATTTGATGGATTTCCGCTCTATGGCCCCTACGAATCCGATGGGGTTATGGCGAAAGAATTGAAAAAAACGGCGGAACTTGACGTTTGTAACGGTCACATTGATGAAATTCGGGGTTATCACTATCACGTCACTCCGGGTCGGTTTCCATACATTTTGGGTGGCTATGCAGGAGTTGTTGAACCGAGCAACAATCGAGGTCTGCGACGAAGTCAAATGGGGGCCATCGAAGACAACACACAAACAGGTGAGAACAGAATGGACAAAGTCATCACAACAGTTCGTCCAGGAACGGCTTCGCGAGGCAAAACGCATCAAGTTCAATTTGAACTCGATCCCATCAAAGCGATTCGACGGCGACTGCCTGATGGTAGCCCAACCTGGGTTCAAATCGGTCCATTCGAAGCGAAAAAAATCTCGCGGGTTGGAAACTTGGTTACTGCAGAAATTCATGTCATGGACGATTCTCCACTGGGAGTATTGTTCGATTGCCATATCGAGTTCGATTCAAGCGGTGGACGAGGCGGACCAGTTGTGTTCAAGAAAAATGATGTGTTTCGCATAGTGGAATAGAAGCGGAACAGAAGTGGAATAAACGAAAAATAGACGACGATGGCCCTCCGCGGGCTAGCGTCAAAGTAGAAGCGTTCGAAGCTCACTAGGGCAATTTAGCTAAAAAGTATTTACCTTTCCTCTGGAGTAGTTGTTATGAAACGATGTATTTGGACTTTTGGTTTTATGATCGTAACGGGAGCGACGACTGTCATGGCTCAACCACCTGGCGGTCAACCTGGTGGACCGGGAGGCCGTAGCGGCGGCTTTGGAGGAGGCGGTGGCAGCTTCGGTTTTCGCTCGCCCCTGATGGAAGTGTTGGATGCGGATCATGATGGAGTCATTTCCGCTGATGAAATCAAAAATGCAACAGCAGCGCTAATTACGTTGGACAAGGATAAAGACGGTAAGCTTTCGGAGGAAGAAATCCGACCCATTGGCCGCGGACCTAACGCAGGTGGACCCGGCGGTCCTGGCGGTGAAGGTCGCGGACCCGGCGGTCCTGGTGGTGAAGGTCGTGGACCTGGCGGTCCTGGTGGTGAAGGCCGTGGACCTGGTGGTGAAGGTCGTGGACCTGGTGGTCCTGGCGGTGAAGGTCGTGGACCTGGTGGTCCTGGCGGTGAAGGCCGTGGACCTGGTGGTCCTGGCGGTGAAGGCCGTGGACCTGGTGGTCCTGGCGGTGAAGGCCGTGGACCTGGTGGTCCTGGTGGTGAAGTTCGTGGACCTGGTGGTCCTGGCGGTGAAGGCCGTGGACCTGGTGGTCAGGTGGCAAACATTACTCCCGATCGGATGTTGACGCACGCGATGGAATTCGATGCGGATAAAGACGGGAAATTGGGTAAAGACGAATTGCAAAAGTTTATTGCGGATTTCATGCAGCGACATGGCAACCAAGCAGGTGGCGGCGAAGGTCGTGGACCTAGTGGTGGTAGAGAGGGTGGTCCTGGAAGCGGACGCGGTGGTTCAGGTGCCGGCGGCGGCGACCGACCTCGTCGTCCAGACACACAACCCTAGAGATCGGGCCTGGAAAATAGTCTGCCGTGAAGGGCCTTCGACGATTTAGCATCGTGCGATCTTTTATTGTCGCCTTTCGCTGCTGGGTATAGTTTTGTGTCAAGGGTGGTCGGGACAATTGTTGGTAAATTTTCCGTCGTACGCCGCAAGCTGCTATTCGATCTTACGAGGGTTAGTCCGTAGATCGGTAAGTTCGTTCGCGTGTAATGCGGTAAATCCCGGGGTTTGGGGTTGGCCCCAAGGAGCACCTTCGTCATGCAGTTGATCGCAAAGCCCAAAGCCTAAACCCGATGCCTCGTAGACGAAGACGATCCGTTTGGATTTATGCTATTTGGCAAATTCTTGTAATTCGAGAATCATCTTGAGACGCCCTTTAACATCGTTAACGTAGGTTGCTTGGAGTGGCTCTTGCGGGTCAACTGCATACTTTAAAAACATCGACCGGTCGTGCAAATCGCAACCAACCATGATAGCCTTAGACAGAATTCGACCCTTGTTGGAGAATAAAGTGTTTGATAATTCCCAACGAGTGTGCCGGATTTTTTCTTGAAACTCAACCCTACATAGCTTCTCCGCGAAAGAATGGATAAACGCACTTTTCGCCGAGCGAAAGGCGACACTTGTTTTCCCCAGGATGCTTAATACGCAGTGCGAAACTAACGACAAAGGTTAAATTGAGTGCCATAGTGCGCTAGCGGACGGTTGCATTTCAGGCGATAAAAATTTGATAGTTAAACAACCCTATCATAAGCCCCCATTCATTCTCAACGATTTCCACAAGTTCATGGAACACAAAATTGATCTGAACGCGATAGCGTTCCCGCAAGCCGATGCCATGGCGCATGCGATAAGCACCTGCGTTCACTGTGGTTTTTGCCTGCCAGCCTGCCCTACCTACCAAGTTCTCGGTGAAGAAATGGATTCGCCACGAGGTCGAATTGTATTGATGCGAGGCGTTCTGGAAAACGGTTTATCGCTGGACGCGGCGACTCCGTACCTCGATCGATGCTTGGGTTGCTTGGGTTGCGTCACTGCTTGCCCGTCAGGTGTACCCTATGGTGAACTGCTTTCAAGTTTCCGAGCCTATTCGGAAGAAAAACGCCATCGCCCCGTTATCGATCGACTTTCACGGTTAATGACCAGCCAGACGTTGCCATTTCCAATTCGCTTCCGTTGGGCAGCCTCGCTCGGTAGGCTTGCCAAGCCTTTCGCTGCCATCTTTCCAGCACCGCTTCGCGCCATGCTTGGTCTTATTCCAAATCATCTACCGAAATCCAATATAGTCCCTGAATTCACGCCAGCCAAAGGGTTGCGCCGTGGACAAGTTGGGCTCATGGCGGGTTGTGTACAGCAAGCCATTGCACCGGAGATTAATGAAGCGACGATTCGAGTTCTTGCTGAAAATGGGTTTGATGTCGTTGTTCCGCGTGGCCAAGGCTGTTGTGGTGCATTGAGCATGCACACCGGCGATGCCAAAGCAGCTCGATCGCTGGCAGAAGTCAATCTAGATTTATTTCCCAAAGAACTTACCGCAATCATCACGAATGCTGCGGGCTGTGGAAGCGGGATAAAGGAGTATGCATTGCTCTTTCGTAACCACCGGCTAGAGGAAAAAGCAACTCGATTCGCGAATCGCATTCAAGACGTAAGCCAATTCCTAGGTTCGATCGATTTAGTTCCTTTCAAACCGCTCGCAAAGCCGATGCGAGTTGCGTATCACGATGCCTGTCATTTGGCTCATGCACAAAAAATCACCTCTGCCCCAAGAAGAATCTTGAGTCAAGTTCCAGGGCTTGTACTTTGCGAAATCCCTGATGGCGAAATCTGCTGCGGTTCTGCGGGCACTTATAATATTGAGCAACCAGAGATAGCGAATACTCTAGGATCGACCAAGGCTCAAAAAATTGCGAGTTTGCATGTGGATGCAGTTGCGATGGGGAACATTGGCTGCATGGTCCAAATTAGGAATCATTTAGCTAGACTGCAACCCGGCGGTGAAACCATCCCTGTTTTGCACACGATCCAGTTGCTCGACCAAGCCTATCGTGCAACTACCTAATCGACTGGAATCATTTGAGGCAATACGTACGCTTGAGTTGCCACTACGAAGCCTACCAAAATCGCAAGAACGATACTGTGAACGAAGACATAGCGCAGGATTGTTCCTTCCTGGCCATGTTGTCCCGTTGCAACACCCGCCACAACGATCGATTGAGCGTCGATCATTTTCCCCATCACTCCACCCGAGCTATTTGCTGCGGCGGCAAGAATCGGCGAGATCCCCAATCGCTCCGCAGTTATTTGTTGCAAGTTTCCAAATAGGACATTCGATGAGGTGTCGCTGCCCGTGAGTGCGACTCCTAGCCAACCGAGCAATGGCGAGAAAAACGGGAATAAGAAACCGGTACTCGCAAAGGCTAGCCCCATCGATGCGTCCAAACCGCTATATCGAGTGGTGTAGCCGAGCGCCAACATGACAGCAATTGTAATGAGCGAAATCGTTGTGCGACGCAGTGTACCAATGAATAGAACTCCAAGCTTGCGAGGTGTGAGCCCTAGCAAAACTCCGGAGATCAGCGACGCCAAGAACAATGCCGTACCGGTCGCAGACAGCCAATTCACCTCATAGATTGCTTTTTCAGGTGTTGCGACTGCGACGACAGGTATGTCTCGTACCACCCTGAGATGCAAGCCAGGTACAGCAAACTCGAGCTTAGACCAATCATTCAACCAAGACTTTGCTTGTGGCAAGCCCCACACAAACACCAACAGGGACAGCACTAGCCAAGGAATCCAAGCGACAGACGCCTCGCGAAAGGAGGGTGCAATTTCTTCGACTGCTGCTGGCTCGTCCACAAATCGCCAAGTTGTTTTTGGCTGCCAAAATCGGAGCAAGACAACCAAAGCACCGATTGAAACAATCGAGCTAATAACATCCACCAGCCATGGACCATGGTAGTTGCTCACGAGGTACTGCATGACACCAAAACTAAGCCCAGCAGCCAAGCACGCCGGCCAGACTTCCATCATGCTCCGCCATCCAGCCATCACCCAAATCAACCAGAAGGGAACAATGACCGAAAACAAAGGCAATTGTCTACCAACCATCATGCTTAAGGACTCTAGAGGCAATTCCGTCACTCTTGCTAAAGCAATGAGCGGCGTTCCTAGGGCTCCAAAAGCAACCGGTGCTGTATTCCCTATCAGTGCTAATCCTGCGGCTGGTAGTGGTTTGAATCCAAGGCCAATCAACATGGCAGCTGAAATAGCCACTGGCGTTCCGAATCCGGCAGCACCCTCGATGAATGCTCCGAAACTAAATGCGATCAACAGCACTTGAATACGTCGATCATCAGCGAGCGCTGCAATCGAACGCTTCAAAACGTCAAACTTGCCTGTTGCGACAGAGATGTCGTAAGTAAAAATTGCGGTCAATACAATCCATCCGATAGGAAATAGACCGTACGCCGCTCCATTTGCAGCTGCGGTCAGCGCGAGCGCCGCTGGCATTTTGTAGATTCCGATTGCAACCATCAAAGATACGACCAGGCCCGCGATTGCCGCGTAATGGGCTCTCACCTGAAAACCGGCTAAGAGTCCTAAAAGTACGAAAATCGGCAATGCAGCAACGAGTGCCGACAAATAGATATTGCCACACGGGTCGTACTGTTGAGTCCATGAAGTCATTATTTGTTCGATGGGCTTTGCGTATAAAAAGAGCGAAAAAGCAATGGCAAGGATATGGCGATAGCCCTGTAACCGCAAGCAGACGTGCTTACTTTGCTGAACATGCACCACGGAAAACAGGGTTGCATTTTCTTGTAAGTAGTCGGAGCACGCCAACGCGTGACGTCAAGATGTCTACTACAATGAACGTTATCCCCAAAGAGGCCAGGGATCCATGTGACAGCGAAGGGCGGCCATGTAGTGCAGAAAGAATTCTATGATGTATCGATCTACAGCAGTTTCGTGGCTCACAGCCATGGCATTATTGATTTATGAAAATACCGTTAATGCCTCTGATTTCCTAAAGGACGTTCGGCCCGTACTAGCTGAATTTTGCATCACTTGTCACTCCACGGAGAAGCAAAAGGGAGATCTCGATTTAGAGCGATTCACTTCAACGGAACAGGTACAACGTGATCCGATCGTGTGGCAACACGCGCTGGAGCAGATTCGAGATAGCGAAATGCCTCCGAAAGACAAACCGCAACCATCGGCAGAGCAATTGAAAGAACTCACTCTTTGGATGCAAGAAACGCTAGATAGCATCGCAATAGCGAGCGCTGGTGATCCAGGACCGGTAGTGCTGCGAAGATTGTCGAATATGGAATACACTTATACGCTCCGCGACTTGAGCGGAATCGAGTCTCTAGATCCGGCAAAGGAATTTCCTATCGATGGCGCCGCTGGTGAGGGTTTTACCAACGCCGGTGCTGCGCTCGTCATGTCGCCATCTTTGCTAACGAAGTACCTCGATGCGGCGAAAGAGATCGCGAATCATGCGATGCTGACGCCAAATGGCCTTCGGTTTTCTCCGAACACCTCCTCTCGCGATTGGACCAACGAATCCCTAGCAAAAATTCGCTCGTTCTACGCACTACATTCGGGAGCAGGCAAGGGAACAGCAGTGAATCTGCAAGGAATTCAGTTCGATACGAATGCGGACGGTCGTCTGAGTGTCGAAAAATACTTGACAGCAGCCACGCTGGAGAAGGTCGCCCTAACCCAAAGAACCAAGTCGATTGCGGACGTAGCGAGAGAACGACGTATGAGCGAAAAATATCTCGGGCTGCTGTGGTCGATGTTGCACGATACGAAGCCCTCGTTGCTCCTTGATTCAGTACGTTCCAAATGGCATACGGGCACACTCACGGAAGCCGACATCCAGGCTTGGCAGAACTCGCTATGGCGTTTCACAAGCGTCGGACATCTTGGGAAAGTAGGCGGACCGAAATCGTGGATGGAGCCAGTCACGCCTCTCGCAGCACAAACCGAGTTGCGATTAAAACTTGCCGCTCCGGCTGACGGAAGTGATGCGACACTCTATCTTTCGACGGGCGATGCAGGCGATGGGAGCGAACATGATTTTGTTCTTTGGGAAAACGCTCGACTGGTCGCTCCAGGCCGCAAGGATCTGCCACTGCGAAATGTACGGTCCGTATTGCAGCAACTAACGCAACGTCGCAAAGCCGTGATTGCAAGTGTGGACAGATGCCTGGCCGCAGCGACGGAAGCAGAAAACGCAATAGAACGCACACACGTCGCAAAGCTCGCGGAAAAGCATGACGTCGATCCTCAAGTGCTCGCCGGATGGCTGGACTATCTCGGAATCGGATCTTCGGGCGAAGTGCAGCTCGGACCACTGCTGACGAACAAGATGGCGAGTACCCCAGACTACAATTTCGTTAGAGGCTGGACCGGTGCCGACGCGCTGAGCGTGATCGCAAACTCGTCCGACACTGCTGTGCGTGTGCCAGGCCAAATGAAAGCCCATGGCATCGCCGCACATCCGTCACCAACTCTAGCTGCAGTCCTCGCATGGCGAAGCCCGGTGGCTGGTGAGCTCCAAATCGAAGGTAGTGTACAACATGCTCATCCCGAATGCGGAAACGGTGTAACATGGGCACTCGAGTTGCGGCGCGGCCACACGCGGCAGGTGCTTGGCAGCGGACTCAGCAGTGGCGCGAATGTTGTTGAAATGGGACGCATAGATAAAATTCGCGTATTGCCAGGTGATGTCGTTGCAGTGGTAATCGGGCCACGCGACGGCAACCACAGTTGTGACCTTACCGCTGTCGATCTCACAGTGAATGACGGTACCCATGAATGGAATCTAGCCAAAGACAATTCTCCCGATATTCTTGCTGGCAACCCACACGCAGACCGCTTTGGCAATCGTGACGTTTGGCACTTCTTCGGCGAACAGGTAGCATCAAACGTTGCACCAAAGATCCCTGTTGGCTCATTGCTCACTCAATGGCGTTCCTCTTCGGATGTATCTCAGCGAAATCAACTCGCCAAGCAAGTGCAACAGTTGCTACTGCAGGAGCCGACTGCGATCAAGTCCGAATCGCCAGACCAGTTGCTGTTCTCGCAGCTTTTATCTTTGAACGGACCATTGCTATCGGTCGCTATGCAAAACGTTAAGGCAGATGACGATGACGGGTCACCATCGCCGTACGGACTTGATCCGGCGATTTTTGGCAAACATCCAATCGGTGTGGACATCAATCCAGCGAGTCTATGCGTTCAATCCCCTACTCTCATCGAGGTGCGATTGCCCGCATCGCTCGTCGAGGGAGCTGAATTCGTTGCGAATTGCAGATTGGATATAACCAGCGGTGCCGAGGGGAGTGTGCAAGCGCAAGTGCTCACTGTAAAACCAACCTTACAAAAGGGACTACGGCCAAGCGAATCGAAATCGGTTACAGCCAACGGTTCTTGGACGTCAAGCAACCCTGCGATTTCGTTTGAATCACCGATCATGGTGAATGACGGCAGCGATGCCCGCAAACGGTTCGAGACCGCGTTCGACGAATTTCGACAATTGTTTCCGGCAGCCTTGTGCTACACAAAGATCGTACCGGTCGATGAAGCGGTAACGCTAACACTGTTCCACCGCGAGGACGAGCCGCTTGCACGGCTGATGCTCACTGATACACAGCAGGCAGAGCTCAACCGCCAATGGGACGAACTTCATTTTGTCAGTCAAGATGCACTGACGCTGGTGGATGCATACGAACAAATTTGGCAGTTCTCTACACAGGATGGTCCCAATGCACCCGAAGGGGACAAGCGACTCGCGCCGTTGCGTGAGCCGATCCTGCAAGGTGCAGAGAAATTCAAGCAGCAATTGATCGATGCACAGCCCAGTCAAGTGCAAGCCGTTCTCAACTTCGCTAGCCAGGCTTGGCGCCGCCCATTAAAAGACCTTGAACAGCATGAACTGCGTGCCTTGTATCAAAAACTGCGGAAGCAAGAACTGCCGCACGACACGGCAGTCCGCACGTTGATCGCGAGAGTGTTAGTCGCACCTGCGTTTTTGTATCGTGGCGATAAATCTTTACCCGGAACGAACGCCTCACCGGTAGACGATTGGGAACTGGCCACGCGCTTGAGTTACTTCCTTTGGTCGTCCGCTCCAGATGAGGACCTTCGCTCGCTCGCCGCCGCTGGAATGCTTAAAGATCCTAAAATTCTTGTGGCACAAACGCAACGCATGTTAAGGGACCCCAAGGTTCGTCGACTGGCGACTGAGTTTGGTTGTCAGTGGCTGCACGTGCGCGATCTCGACACGCTCGATGAGAAGAGCGAACGGCATTTTCCAACGTTTGCCTCGCTCCGCAGTGCGATGCAGGAGGAAACGGTCCGTTTCTTTATCGATCTGTGCCAGGAAAATCGCTCAGTGCTGTCGCTGCTCGATGCAGATTCCACCTTCGTCAACGGTCCGCTCGCCAAGCATTACGGCATCGACTTGGATGGCGATGATTGGCAGCGAGTGGATGGTTTACGCGCTAAAGGTCGCGGTGGCATTCTTGGATTCGCAAGCACACTCGCCAAGCAAAGCGGTGCCTCACGCACCAGCCCAATCTTGCGAGGTAACTGGCTCAGCGAAGTCGTTCTAGGAGAGAAATTGCCTCGTCCGCCCAAAGATGTGCCGGTGCTCCCAGAGGAAGCCCCGGCTGGACTCACGGAACGAGAATTGATTGAACGGCATAGCAGCGACGCGAAGTGTGCAGGATGCCATCGTCGTATCGATCCGTTTGGGTTCGCACTGGAAGGCTTTGATGCCATTGGACGAATTCGTAATCAGGACGCAGCGGGACTTCCAATCAATACACGTACCCACTTGCCAAACGGTGATGCCACGGAAGGGCTGGACGGCCTCCGTACCTATCTTCTAACAACCCGTCGCGACGACTTCCTCCGCCAGTTCTGCAACAAACTGCTCGGTTATGCTCTCGGTCGTAGCGTTCAACTCTCCGACAAGCCACTTGTCGAATCGATGCTCGCTCAGCTCAAGTCCAACGACTATCGTGTGTTCACAGCCATCGAGTTGATCGTCCGCAGCCCACAGTTCCGCGAGATGCGCGGGCGTGATTTTCTTATTAGTCATTGAAAGAGATTTTATGAACAATTATCAATATGGCCGTCGTTCCTTCCTGCGAGGAACCGGTGTCAGCATGGCTTTGCCTTGGCTAGAATCTTTCAAAGTTTGGGGTGATGAGACTCGCAGTAGCGATCGCTCTAGCGACGCTCCAGTGCGGTTGGCAGTCCTGTTTTCAGGCAATGGATTTCACTCCAAGGAATGGTGGGCCAAGGGTGAGGGAAAAGCGATGGAGTTAGGCAGGGTTCTTGCTCCACTTAAGGACTTCCGTGAGAAGCTGCTATTTGTCCGTGGACTGTATCACGAGGAGGCGAGGAAGGGGAACATTCACAGTTCACAGACTGGAAATGTACTCTCCGGTGCACCGATTGCGGCGGGTGGCGATATTCGATCTGGGACGAGTTTCGATCAAGTGTTAGCCCAAACGTATGGACGTTCGACGAAGGTTCCGAGTCTTGTACTGGGTTGCGAGCGGTCAAATCCGTCGGTGCACAAGAACTATTCGATGCTTTACAGTTCACACATCTCCTGGAGTTCGCCTACGACCCCGACGCCGCTGGAACTGTATCCGGCACTTGCGTTTGACAGGCTGTTCAAGGATGAAGTATCGCCTGGCGACAAAAGCGTGCTCGATGCCGTGTTGGCTGATGCGCAGGACTTTCGCCAACACATCAGCCTGAGCGACCAGCGCAAACTCGATGAGTATCTCGATTCGGTTCGCGACGTAGAGAATCGCATTGAAAATGCTGGAAAACGCGGCGAGCTGCAAGGTTGGCGACCGACGCTCGACAAGCCCAATAGGGATCGACCGGCCGATGGTATTCCGCAGGACATTGCCGAGCACATGCGGTTGATGTGCGATATCCTGGTGCTCGCTTTCCAAACCGACACGACACGGATTACGACGTTGAAACTCAACAACGACCACAGTGCGCTACGCTTCCCGAATTTATCAAGTTCAGAGCAGGTGGGCCATGGTATTGACTACATGATCCACCATCTTCTTTCGCACTCCGATGGCGAAGATTGGTTGCGGGTGAATCAGTTCTTTGTTGAGCAGCTCGCTTACCTAGCTGGAAAACTAGACTCGATTCAGGAAGGATCGCGCACGTTGTTGGACAACTCGATGGTACTGCATTGTTCCAGTATGATGGCAGGTGCCAAACATGACAACGACCAGCTGCCCGTCATCATGCTCGGCGGGGCCGGTGGCCGGATCCAGAGCGGCCGAGTCGTCGACTACAAGGACAAACCAGATCGCCAGCTATGTCGTTTGTTCATGTCGATGATGGACAAGATGGACGTGCACCCAAAGACCTTCGGCGACGCTAAGGAAATGTTGCAGGAAGTCTGAAGCGAGGTCGAGTTAGGGGCCGGGAAGCGGAGCTTCCAGCGTGTGCGTTCCCAAGCCGGAACTCAACGGCATGAGCGATTTTGGGGGAGTCTGATTGTCCGGCTCGGGCTTGCCCCGACCGGACACCGCTTTGGCGTTCTAGATAAGGGGAACGCAAAGAAGGGTGGCTGGGGGACGATCAGACGAAGGGTGGCGTATAGTTAGTAACCGTTCACGGTTCTAGATATCGACCGCCGTTTAATCGAACCAAACGGGCGCCCATAACTCGAAACGACAGGGAAATTTTACGATAGGAAAATCGGTGGGTTCGGCTAGTTGAACGGTGCCGTAGGGCGCGACGATCGCCTGCCAAACGCTCTTGCTTGCGGACTCGCGGATGTCGATGGGCTGGTCGTGAAGGACGTGATAGAGTCGACCGGATTCGAGTTTGGCAGTTGGACTGTCGTAGTCTGCGATCAAGATCGGGGTTAGGGCTGATTCGTCAGCGTAAACGAATAATCGAAGCTGCTTTCTATCCGCTAATTCGCCCGCAAGACGATGTTCGTCCCAGAAAAACTCGACGCGTTGCTGACTGCCATCGATTGCGGTCGTATTTCTCGATCAGACAGCCACCACAGTTGTAAACGTAGCGTTCGCGAAGCTGACCGCCGCGATGCACTGCAGTTAAGCAACCGGCCAATAAAAACGGTCCAACGAACCCACAGCAAATACAACCGAATCGAACGATGTTGGAGCGCACTCGAGCGACACTGGAACGGCAGTCCGTTACGCACGTTGGATAAAGCAGTTGGATGGGCCAAGTCGATGACATGGAACGCTCTGGCACCGATCGTTGGCGTTGCGACCAAGCTCTATGCCAAGGGTGTTGAGCCACGCACAATGCGCATCGCAGGACCGGCAATCTGGGTAGGACAGATGCCGGCGAACAACATCAGAAGTCTAATTTGCGATGTCGTTGACAAAGTGGCCTTCGCAGTTCAATCTGGAAAGAGATGTCGGGGCGGTTTTCTTTGTACTCCTCTTCGACGAGCAACGCTATTATTATGATCTCAACAGTTGGTCGAAGGTTTGGAGCGTTTTTTTTTGCTGCTGCGATTTGCTTTGTTTCATCTCTAGATGTTTCGGCTGGCAGTCCTGCTGGTGTATATCGTGGTGAATGGAGGAGCGGCTCAACGGGACATCGTGGTCCAATGCGAGCTGCGGTGCAATCAAGTGCAGACGGCACAGACCAACGCGAGCGGTCTGACAGGCAATTTTCAAGCTTCTGGTGACAACGGTTCGATTCAGATGAAGCGAGTCCGATAGTCATCCCTGGTACGCACAACGCAACGTCATGGTTCCGGTGGCTGACACCACCGGCAAGGATTTTTCGCCCTCCAGGCTATTGCAAAAACCGGAAGGAACTTTCGGTTTTAGGCATTAGCGGGCTGGGTCACTGACGATTTTGGGCCAGGTTACTTTGCCCGGATGAACTGTTCGAATGCTATACAGCGTACCGCCAGCTGTGATGTAGAGGGTTCTTAGATCTTCGCCACCAAATGCACAGTTTGTGACTTCGTCCCGAGGAACATGTACGAAATCTATCAGCTTGCCAGCGGGATGGAACACGTAGATACCACCTCGTTGGCCTGCGTCCGGTTCAAACGGCGGTTTACTTTCGCTCGTTCCAGCGGCTACATATAGGTTTCCCTCGATGTCTTGTTTAAGTCCATCTGGGCCACGACCCCTTCCCCAATCGTGAATCATGAGTTGGCTTGCCGGGATGATTGTTCCGTCGCTCTGCAAATCAAATCGCCATAGTTTTCTAGCGCCGCCTAATCGATCGTTACAATTGTCCGCGACGTAAATGAACCGGTCATCTGCGGAGACGAGCACGCCGTTGGCTCTCTCGACTTCGCGTCCAACAACCCTCTTAACGCTGCCGTCGAGTTCAATACGATAGACCCCTTCCACCGTTTCGTCGGACTCGTTTCGTTGTTGCATATCGTCGCGATTCCCATAGCGAGGATCAGAGAAATAGATACGTCCTCGTGAGTCTAGCGTTAGATCATTCGGGGTATTGTAGGCTTTACCCGCGAACGAGGATGTCAGCGATTTGACCGTCCCGTCCCGTTGCGTTCGAGTGACCCTGCGCAGAGATGGTTCGCAAGCGAGCAAGCTGCCATCGCGATCAAACAGAAGTCCATTGGAGCCCGCCCCCTCGCGAAACACACTGGCAGTTCCATTTTTTGAAAGACGATTGATGTTGCCATTGCCACTAGAAAACACTCCCATCTCAGCATCCCATGCGGGACCTTCACCACCCCGTCCAGCTTCGGCGACCACTGTTAAGGATGCATTGGGTTCAAACATCGAAAACTTATTATTCTTTGGCTCCAATACGGACGCCTGGCGACGTACTTCATCGATAATGGATTCTTCGACTTCATCGGACCAGATGGATGGCAGGCCATAGTAAACCATGGCTCCCCCTCCCTCGTAGCCTCCCTCCTTCAGCACGCGATAACTCGGGATATATGCCATGACGTCGTGAGAGTATCCAGCGACAAACGTGGATCTAGGAATTTGAGCTTTGATACGCAAAGAGTAATCCACGACAACTTCCCCGCCCAATGCAACCAAATTCAAATCACGACCAATCCGCCAAAACGAAATCGGATACGGGTACGATGGTTTCAGGGGCCTGCCGGCGCCGATATCTTCTAGAAGTTGTTTGGACCGAAGCGTTTCGTAGATGTTTTTGGATTCAGATTGTTGTCGTAGTTCCGCCATAGTAGGGAGTTTGTCAAACGCCAATTCGATCTCGCGATACTCGCATGTGAGGGATGGAGTGGCCGTTTTCATCTCCGTTGTGAGTAGTGTTTGGTCTACAGCTGCTGCCAACTGCCTTCCGTAATGGCTGGCAAGCTCAACGGTTCGCCGGGGCATCGGGTTTTGGTCGGCTCCACAGCCTGCAAAAAACAGAGCGACACAACCCGGATGACGCGATTCCAATTCCATCTGAGCATAACCAGGATAGTCACCTGACCATTGATAGTCAGATAGGACGGTCGCATGGCAAGCGTAACCGAAAAGGATCGACATCAAATCTCCTTTTTCATTGCGGACTGCAAGTACAGGAACATCGTAATCCGATGGCCCAACGAGTTGTCCTAGCGTCCTGAGTTTGCTTCCGTCTGCCTCCTTGTTATTTCGGCGATTCACACCGAAATCGGAATGCCCAATTCCCCAAGTAATCTTGCTAGGCTCCAATCGACTTAAAGCATCTCCAACCACTTGAACGACCGTGTCTCGCAATGTCTCGGCATACCGTTCGACTTGCATCCGCTGAGCTTGATTCAGTCGATAGAAATGCAACGGTCCAAGATTTCTTTTTACGACGGGGCCTGAATGGGTATGAGAGCAACACAGCAGAACATGCGAAGCAACAATCGAGTATTTCATTGCAATGATTTGTCGTATTTCGGACGCTAGTTCGCGATCGATGCCGACTAGGTCCAGAGTTACGACTACCGCTTTTGTTTGGTTGGCCGATTCCAGGACAAGGGCCTTGGAATAGAGCTCCGTTACCTTTCCGTCCGCAGGTCGATCGCGACTGGCGTAACCCGCCATAGGAATCAACTCGTCGGGAGTGATAATGGCCGAAGCCGCACCAGCTCGCCAAGTTTCCGCAGCGGCATAGGGAGTTGCCGCAAGAGTACTCACGATGAGCAATGTGGCAATTGGTACAAGTCGCATGGGAGCAGTCTTTTGGGTAACGAAGGATTCGAGTCGTTTGCCAGTGCTTGGCCGAATGTGCTTATTGATCTCAATGATAAGCCATAGCAATGCGAATCGTCAACGGATGGGTAATTGCGATCCGAATCATGAGGCAACGAGACCGAGCCTCGCCCCACTGAATCAATCGATACCACATCGTATTTAGTACTAAACATCGCACTAACTTTATCACCGGTCTTGGGAAGAGCGACTTCACGAGTACTAGGGCGGAATAGCAAGGACGCTAGGGGGCTATCCCTCGCGAGCGATCACTTCCACCAGTCGATTTATTTCATCCGTGGAATGCTCTATCGATAGGCTAACCCGCAGCAGACTTCGGTTTTTAGGTACCGTCGGCGGCCGTATCGCAGGAACAAAGACCCCCATTTCAAGTAATCTTTCGCTGAGTTCCATCACTTTTTTCGTGTCGTTGATGTAGATCGGAACGATAGGACTACCGCCGCTTCCAACTTCAAAGCCGAGACCCGTCAGACGGGACCGAAGCTCAATTGCTTTACTCGCGAGTTCCCTTCTCTCGGACCCCATATTCCGGACTAGGGTAATTGCTTTGCACGCTGCTGCGACGATCGGAATGGGCAAGGCCGTACTGTAAATCCACGATCGAGCGTGATTGGTAAGCCACTCGATCAATAGGCTTGGTCCAGAAACGAAACCGCCGACGCATCCTACCGCTTTACTTAGCGTCCCGATGCTAACGATTCGTTCGCTGGAAACACTGGCATGCTCCACTAAACCACGTCCATTCTCGCCGTAAACGCCTGTCGCATGGGCTTCGTCCAATATGCACTGCATATCAAATTCATCGCAAAGTGTATTGATCTCTACTAACGGCGCCAAATCGCCCCCCATGCTAAATACAGAATTGGTCGCAACGAACGCAAACCGGCCGCAATGCCTATGTTCCCGAACGAGCTCTCGCAATACAGCCATGTCGCAATGTGGGTAAATGAACAGTTGCGCTCTGCTTAACCGACAGCCATCGATGAGGCTTGCGTGGTTCAAAATGTCGCTGAAAATTATGTCGTCCTTGGTAGCTAGCGAAGCTACCGTGCCAACGTTGGCAGCAAACCCACTTGAGAAGACGATTGCACTTTCTGTTTCTTCGAAATCAGCAATGGATTGGACAAGCCTCGCGTGCTCGAGCGTTTGGCCAGTAACCAAAGGGCTCGCTCCGCTTCCGAATTTTTGAACCAAAAGCGAAGACTCGAATGCGGCCTGCCTAACCTCGGGGTGCCAGGTGAGACCTAAGTAATCATTGGCTCCGAAATTGATCGCTTCCTTTCCGTTTCTTGAAACGAGGGTTGGGCTGAGAGGCTGCGAAATAACACTATTGCGATTCAACCCTTGACCTCTGCGAATGTCCAAATCAAGCTCTAAATGCGACCAAAAGGCTGGATGTAACGATTTATCTGGCAAAATATGTCGTTCCAGATCGGTAGATTGGGGAATCGGGTTTGATTTGGCAGGTTGTATCATCAATAATTGCAGAGTTCATTCCACAGCAAATCGATTCCGGTATTGGAGCGTAATAATCTAGTCATGCAAATGCTAGAGCCTAACCTGTTGATAACAGACGACGATCGAGATTTTCGATTGTCTTTGGGCGAAGCTCTTTCCCGACGTGGATACCGGACGGTTCTTGCTGCCGATGGGGTTGAAGCATTGGAAGTGATTCGCAGCCAACATATCCACCTAGCTTTGCTGGACGTCCATATGCCGCGGTTAGACGGCCTCGGTATGCTCCAATCGCTTCGCGATACTTGTTCTAACTTGCCTTGTATACTTATGTCTGCGCAGATGGACGAATCGATCGTAACGCGAGCACGGCAACTAAGGACAAATCAAGTGTTGTCAAAACCTTTTAGCCTCAATCTGCTTGCCGACACCATTCGAACACTTCTCGACCAATGCTACGGCCCAAAATAAATGTGGCCGATCGCTCCGCGATCGATTAGCATTCGTTCATGCCCTCGGCTTTACGCCGAGGGTTCTGACCATCTGTTCGAGAGCGATGGTAACGATCCCCCGAGATAAACTCGGGGGCATTCGGAGGATGAACGATTCTACATGGAGTCTGCTACCTAAGTTTATTTCCTCTGCCGCCCTTTTCCCGTGGAATACCGCCGCTGTTGCTCCTTGATTTGGTCTGCACCTAGACTTCCTAAACCACACGCATTCAAAACAGCATTCGTAAGCAGCTCTTGAAACGCTGGCTCAGCAAAATCACTTGAATGACCTAGTGACGTATAGAATGAGGAACCGCCGTCCGCTCGCACGTAAGTCCAAGCAATTGGCTCCTCAGGCTTTCCTTCAATCTTTCCGTTCAACAAGATACGTGTTCCAGCCTTCAACGGAGAGGCTCGGTAAAGTGAACCTTGGCTAGTAAAAAGTGTTGTAGCGTCGGCGCCCGCTTTTCGAACCGTAGGTCGAAATTCATTTCCGTAATGATTCGTGTAGTTGCCACCTAAAGCATACGCATCAAACTCCGGCCACTGCTCAAGCCCATCCACTGGCTTTCCATCTCGCAAACAGAATGCATGACTCGCAGTTCGTATACCGATAACCGGCCGCCCCGCTTTAACGAACGCCTGAACCCTCTCCAAGTCACTTGATCGCAATGGCCTTCGGCGGACGCTGACCAGCAAAGCGTCCGCGTCATCTATCGCTTCTATGCCAGGGATGGACGTCCGGTCCTTTGAATCACCATGAATAATCGAAACCCGCAGTTGAGGATGCAAATGCGTTGCTGCGAAAAGCGGCAGTGTTTTAGCCGTCTCATATTCATCCTCCGCAATGAGGATCGCCAAGTGCGGTCGTCGATCCGTTGAAAATCGAAAAGGAAGCAGTTGCGATGCTCTTTGCGATTTCACGTAGGTCCGGCTGTCCTCAGCCGGACGATCCACGTAGGTCCGGCTGTCCTCAGCCGGACGGTCCTTGCCTGCCCGAAAAATCTGGTCGCTAGTAATCGTTGGACATACATATCGCTCGACATGATCGATGATGAGATCCGTTCCAGAAAAATGATTGACGTACGGCCACATGAGTGGGTTGTACATCGTGTCGGTCAAATCGCGAATCAAGACAGCATTCTTGCCATGACTTGAAAGCTGTCGCAAGCCGAAGGGTCGCCCAAGCACGCACATATTGGTATGAACGCCGCAAACCAAAATTTGCTTGATTCCTTTTGACTCCAGGATGTTCCAAATTTCGTTACCCGAGTCACTGATGAAGTCGCGTTTGGAATCGACGCGGATGGTAGCAATTTGTTGTTTCCAAGGTGCCTTAGGGTTTCGACCTTCACTGGCTAGTTTTTCGGCCCATTGTTGGTGTTCGACTGGATCATCGTCTTCACCGCCATCGGACTGATCGATAGGGTAAGCAGACGATTCTTCGCTCGGGATACGGTCGCACCAACTCGCAATATCTGTTGGAAGGTTTGCTGCGGTCGCAACGGACTGGGCTCGAATTCGTCCTGGGTGGGTCGTGTAAAAATCCATGCATCCGCTCGGAGCATGGATAATCGTCGCCCCGTTAGATCGTAAAGCAGCGGCGAGTGCATCAATACGTGGTGCAATTTCCTGGACACGCCGCACTGCGTTGACACAGTGATGAGAATCCCAAACGTCGCAAATAATGATGGCTGTTTCAGTGGACTGCCACCGGGCCGGTATCTGGACGCGATGAAATTGACCCGGAAAACCGGATACCGGTGTTTGGCGAGTCGTATGGATTTCGAGCTCGGAAGCCAACGATGGCAAGACCAGAGCGATCAGCCAAACCAAGGTCGGCAGCGCGAGTGGACGGGAAAATTGGAAGTAAAGGGGTGCCAAGATATTTTCCTTTTCGCATGAGAATTGGGACACACTACGGATAGCTGCCTTGTTCGACCGTTGATTATAGGCGAAAAAAATCAACTGTCGGGTATGCTTCCGCCCGACAGTTGATCGTTGAGATGAAATTCTAGTCTAAGGCCAGGTTTTATTCGACCGAAGCGACTTCGCCCCCAGCAGCACTCCCAAGTGCATTCCATGTTACAAAGTTGACACTGTCGGAAATAAAAGCGACGTGCCCGTCGCAGTAAGTAACTTGAACACCGCCGGTGTGCAGGCTTCGAGCCCCCATCATTCGAGGTCTCGCTACTGTACTTGTCGTGGTACATGGCATCCGAGGAATTAAGGTCGACGTACAGTTTCCACCAGTTACCACGTCCGGCAATGTACTATTTGGAGGCATAAAAGTAACGAATCCTGTAGCGTTTCCCCACCAGCTAAATCCTCGCAGGTCCGTTCCTCGCCCTTGAAGCTGTTCTGCTGCCATCAGCGTATTGCTTGTACCGTCGCTAATTTCGGCCAAAGAAACAGGTTTGCCATAAACACGTGTCCAAGTGCTAGCTTGCGCAGCGTTAACTGGACCATCGTCACCAGTCGAGCCTGTATACATTCGAAACGGAGCTCCAAGGAAAAGAGTCGGCGGTGTAGTTGGCAAGGTGCCTTGCAGGAAACTTGTATTACCGTAGTTAACCCCATAATTGTGATTGGTTATTGCAGCCAACGTTGCCGATCCGCCAATTGGCGCATTGGGCGTGTCACTTGGGCAAGAAAGCGTGGGAATTCTCGAACTTGTTACGGGTCGATTCGCAGCACCACCATATCTTATCCCAGTATGGTCAGCACCACCATAATTCTGATAGATCGAATACATAGCGCTCTGCTCCATGTATGGCAATACGCCAACTTGCCAAGTCCCCCAACAGCAGCCGAATGGTCCAACACCACCTGGAAAACGCTTGTTCGCGCTTTCGTAATTATGAAAGGATAGTCCAAGCTGCTTTAGATTGTTTTGGCATTGCATTCGCCGAGCTGCTTCTCGCGCTGCCTGCACTGCGGGCAATAGCAATCCAACCAAGATCCCGATAATAGCAATAACAACCAACAATTCAACTAACGTGAATCCACGTTGCCTTAGACGCATAATAACCTCCAAAAACTTTGTGAAACGACAGAAAAATCATGAAAACAGTGGTTCGCAATAGCTCGGATCGAAACGCAACCCAGCTAGGGAATGGTGAAATCGAATTTGTTTGGTCCAGCGTCGGTAACGGTAATCTCCTGCGTGGAATTTGTATTGTACTCAGCGGGAATTCGATCCTTCGAAACAATGTTGGCACCGGTGGGGCCTGGCATACCGTCAGCACTATCAGCTGGTGTACGACCATCTCCTGCCGTAATGATGACTTTGTATTTTCCAGGTGACAGCCCTTGATCGGCGGGCATGCTGTACTTGCCCTTGATGATAGACGCCCCGGATTTCACACTTGGTGACGAAAACTCAATGGTGCCGTCGTCGAGTGCCTCGCCTTTTAACGTAATGACTCCGCTTACCGGTAATCGTCCGTTGTTCCCAGCACCACAACCGGTGATGGATCCAAGAAGCAAACAGACAATACCAATTCGACATATCGAAGAACTCATCGTGGCTCTCTTCTAAAGAAAAGTGGTTACTAGGACAAAAACGACTCTGGAATGTTTCTGCAGACCGGAACGACGAGCGAAGAGGATCTCAAGAATTTGTTTCCTTGTCTGATCTTGAAGATGGCAGATTTTGGAATCGATTGCAACAAAAAAGCGAAAAAATAAAAACTTGTTGAACGACTAGCGGTAGTCGCCGGTCGGCGAGCTTGCAAAGCCGCCGAATTCAGGCCCGGGGCTATCGCCCAATACCGCTGGCTATGGAGAACTTCAGAATCACGTCGATCCTCGGGGTAGCTGGATTCGCAAGAATTCAGTTGGGTTCGGCGATCCTCTGAACTCTTAGTGGGTAAAGCAGTGGCTAGAGGGTATTCTAGCCACCACCTCCCCGTTGTCGCGATGGAGTCGATTCTCCATATTTACCGGCATGCGTGTTTCTCGCACCGGGCGACCCCCGAATCATTGCCCCAGTTCAGTCGGCCATACTGT
>CAMDKL010000007.1 GCA_945900945.1 Pirellula staleyi DSM 6068 | reverse complement strand
ACCATGGCATTTGTTGCACGAGTTGAACGCCTCATGCCTCCCAAGGATGTAAAACGCCTTCGCAATCGGCTTACCAGCTTGGGACCAATCCAGTTGCGAGATATCGATGCTGCACAAACCCTGATTGCCCAGACAGCGACGAGGATGCTCGCCAATGGCCTTGTTAGGAAACCGAGAGCGTCTCGTTCCTAGCGGCGGCGTAATGGCGTATCACCCTACAATCAATTCCGAAATCGAATCACCATGGCTAGCGTCTTAAAATCTAAATCCTTTGCATTGGGTACGAACACGGCTCAAACCGAGGTATTCAATTGGGAGGATGTCGCGTCTCGAGCCAAACAGTATATCGATACGGTCCGTGAGCAGGCACAGCAACTATTGCGAGACAGCCAACTTGAGTGCACACGAATTCAATCCCAAGCAAAGGACGAAGGAACGCGACAAGGCGAAAGCCAAGTCGAACGATTGGCAATGCAAATGGCAAGTCAAATCGCTGAGAAACGTGTTCAGGAAGTAGCGAACAACGTCAAATCGTTGTGCGAGGATCTTGAGACTGCAACCCAACAATGGCTAAGGCAATGGCAACATGAAACCATTGCATTCGCGATCGGAATCGCCGAGAAGTTACTGGCAAGACAAATTGAATCCGATCCGAGCATCTTGATTTCATGGATGGAAGATTCCATCCGACTGATTCAAGGTCAACGCCAAATTCTGCTTCGAATTCACCCGGAGGATGCCCAACGCCTCTCCTCTGCGTTGTCGGAACTTGTCGATGGCATGAAGCCGTCCGTTGAAATTCAAGTCGTAGAAGATATTGCGGTGGGCAAGTTCGGAGTCATCCTGCAAACCCCAGACACTACGATCGATCGATCGTTACAAACTCAACTCAAGCGCTTGGTGGAAGAGCTCCAATAGAAATGTCCGATCTAGACCGCGTGAAGAAACTTGCCAATTCTTTTCCGAGCATCCCTCGCAGCAAGGACTGGAATCATTGCTTGCAACGAATTGTACCCTACGGAATCACGGGCCGTGTTCGCAGCATTCGAGGGACAACCGTTGTGGTCGATGGGCTACCTGTGCCCGTCGGTGCCTTGGTTCGAATCGTGCGTCGCAATCAAGAACCTGTCCAAGCGGAGGTCATTGGTTTCGATGCAGGAAGGACCATTCTTGCCCCGCTCGATAATTTTGACGGGGTAGGACTAGGGGACACGGTCGAATTATTTCAATCCTACCGCTCCGTAAACGTCTGCCCGGAACTGATCGGACGGGTGCTCGATGCAACCGGCACTCCCATGGACGACGGACCTCCGTTGCCGTTTGGAATCAAGATGCCATGCGATGCAGCTCCGGTCCCTGCCTTGACCCGTCCGCCAATCGACAAAATTTTGCCGACACAAATCCGAGCCATCGATTCGTTTTTGACTGTCGGGCTTGGACAACGTCTCGGTATCTTTTCGGGGTCGGGCGTTGGCAAGAGTACGCTTTTGGGTATGTTGGCTCGCGGAACCCAGGCGGATTGCGTCGTCATTGCGCTGATCGGCGAACGCGGTCGTGAGGTCCGCGAATTCCTTGACCGCGATTTGGGTGAGGAAGGACGAAAAAAATGCGTGACCGTAGTTGCCACGTGCGATCAGCCTGCACCGAAGCGAATCTTGGCTGCCAAGACGGCTACCGCCATCGCGGAGTCGTTACGCGATTCAGGCAAAAATGTATTGCTACTCATGGATTCAGTGACTCGATTTGCGATGGCTCAACGCGAAATTGGCTTGGCTGCTGGCGAGGTTCCAACCACACGCGGCTATCCGCCTAGCGTCTTCGCGATGCTCCCACAACTGGTAGAACGAACAGGGATTAACCAACGCGGCAGTATCACCGCACTCTATTCCGTTTTGGTCGAGGGGGACGATACCAACGAACCGATCAGCGATGCGTTGCGAGGTCTGCTCGATGGTCACATTCATCTCTCTCGCAGCGTTGCCGCTCGCGGGCGATATCCAGCCATTGACGTACTACCCAGTCTTAGCCGTTTGCAATCGCAACTGATTTCCAAAGAGATGCGGCTTTCAGCAGAAGCCATTCGCAGCATGATCGCAGTGTACAAAGAAAATGAAGACTTGATCAATATTGGAGCGTACCAAAAGGGAAGTAGTCCGATCATCGACCGCGCTATCCAATTGCGAGAATCTATTGAATCGTTTCTTGCTCAAGAGCAACATGAGCTGATCCCTTGGCAACGAACTGTTAATGATTTAACAAAACTGGCCACTCTTGCCAACGCGACAGCCACAACGAGTAGCACGGTTCAACCAACCGCCATCAATTCAATCGGGTTCAACAACGGATTCCCTGGAACAAGAGTGGCATAATGTATCATGGTAATATTTCGCCTAGCGACTCTACTGAAACTTCGCCAGCGCGAACGCGATATCGCGGCCAAGGCAGTGCAAGACGTGCGATTGGCCATGGAAAAACTTGACAACGCGCAACTGGAAATCGACGAATCGAATCGGCAAATGAACGAAGCGAGAAAGCAGTCCAGTTTCGGAGCCCTCAATCTCCATCAAATCCTTGACGCGCAACGTTACCAATTGGTTCTGTCGGCACAATCGGCACAGATCGCAGACCACAAAAGCAAGCTGAGTCAAGAACTGGAACGCCGCCAATTCGCACTGGTACAAATCCAAAAAGCGGTCAAATCTTTAGAAAAACTTCGCGATCAACGAGCTCAAGCAGCCGATTTTGATGCATCGGCTAAGCAACAGGAACGACTCGACGAATGGTCTAGCATTCGACACGCCGTGAGCGCAATCCACGAAGCAAACGAGTAAGCAATGAAAAAAACAATGCCCTGCTCCAACTCGACAGCCGAAGTCGAACGCTCGACAATTTCCAACGTCGGCTTGGCGATCAACAACGTGAGTTTCAGAAGAAGGTGGAGGATTTCGACGAACGCCGACTACAATTCGAAATGCAGCAAGAAAACCAGAGGACGGGTACTCAACTCGACAAATTGAAAGAAGTTCAGACGATTCTCGAAAATATGGCACCCGCAGAAGCCAAGAAGCAACTATTAATAAAGCTAGATAATAAAGAGTTAGTGGATGTTGTATCGATCATTCGGGGTATGCCATCCGATGAACAGAAAAAGGTCTTAGCAGAATTCACTCTGCCGGAAGATCATCAAAAGCTAGCAGACGTTTTACCTGAAATTAGGCGTGGACAGCCCCAGACGGCAGCTGAACCAGACCCGAAGAAGCCATAAACCGTCACCTATAAACAGTCGCACTTCCCTTGGGCTGAAACGCCTGCGTTTTCAAAATCGGCAAAAGCTAACGAGGAATGAACCAGATGGAAAACGACACGTCAATCAGTCGCCTGAATTCGTCCGATACCAATACCCCAGCCCCCCGTAGGAAGTCTGCCTGGGAAAAAATCGAAATTAGCCAGCTATCTTTTTTCGATGAACTTTTGAGCATTGGCCAGTTCCAATCCAACATTCCAGAAGCGGCAGGACTGCCGATTGAACAGCCGGATTCTTCTGACCAGGGTCCAGAAAACAAGCCTGTCGATGAAACGAGCGATGAGCCAGACAGTGGAAAGCAGGGGGCTTCGACTGACTCAACCGAAGCACAATCGATTGAATCCATCGGTCCGTTAGCTACGAGCGAAACACCCCCTGACGAAAGTTTTCTTTCTGTCACTACTTTGGTAAATAGTTCAGCTCCAACTACCAATTTTCTAGCTCAAAACGCGGCTCCCGTATCAACGAGTCACAATTTGACTAGCACGAATGCGAACGCTCGTCCAAGCGTCGAGGGGATCTCAGCAGTCGCATCAACCACTACACGCGGGGGCATTCAAACCAACTCCAGTACAACTTTTTCAGGCGCGACCACCACGACCTCCAATTTAGCACGAACAGAACAGGTTGGTGGCGAGGTAGCACGAAGCAACCCGGGGAGTCGGATTTCAGCCGCGGGCGACACTTTGCTAAACAACATTCAAACCCTCAGGGATCGGCTAGCAGAACAAGGAATGAAAGTAGCGTACTTTGAAGTCGAGGTTGGTACCGATTCATCAGGATTCGATACCAGCGGCTCGAATTTCCAGGATGATAGCGGAACGGAAAGTCAATCGCGATGGGATCATGCGACCAGCCGTTTCGCACAGCAAAACAGCAATCGGATTGTATCGGAATCTGCCCAATCCGAACGGAAGTCCGGCGCCGCGTGGACCCGTACAAACGGCACGCTCGATTTGACTGTGTGAACATGCGCAATTCAATCTCGTCAATCCACCCGACCGCTCAAGCAGTACAAGATGCATTGGCAAGATTTGCGGCCGAGGGTGCATGGCGAAAATACGACGGCCCCTATTTATCAAACCTTCGATCTCTGCTAGCCGCGACGCTTGGTCGCGAGTATGCTCGGTTATGTTGCTCAGGAACATTCGCGGTTGAACTAGCTGTCCGTTCATTGCAATTGGAGTCGGACGAGGAAGTGCTGTTGGCAGCATACGATTTCCCCGGAAATTTTCGTGCGATTCAAGATGCTGGTGCGATCGTCTGTCTTTGCGACGTTGCATTGAACAATTGGGTTCCGACGGTTGAGCAGCTCGAAGCAGCCGCTGGACCAAAAACCAAGGCGATGGTTGTTTCGCATTTACATGGCGCTCTCGCTCCTATGCAGAACATCTGTAGTTGGGCAAAACAAAAGGGCCTCGTGGTAGTCGAGGACGCTTGCCAAGCACATGGAGCTTGGATTGACGGAAAGCCAGCCGGCGCTTGGGGCGATCTCGGTGTGCTGAGTTTTGGCGGGAGCAAGCTAATCGCCTCGGGACGTGGGGGAGCGGTCGTCACCAACAATGCCAGCTTCGCTCAACGCATGACCATTTTTTGCGAACGGGGCAATGATTCTTATGCGTTGTCCGAGTTGCAAGCGGCCGTCATTATTCCGCAATACGAATATTTACCAATAGACCATGAGCTGCGTCGGAACGCTGCCAAAAATTTACTCCATCATTTGTCGCAATTCGAATGGCTATCCCTTGTTCAGTTGAGAATACTGGAACAGCCCGCTTTTTATAAGCTCGGGCTATGGATTCGCGATTCGATTTTGAAGATGCCCCCTATCCAACAATGGGTTCAGGCAGGATCAGGAACTGCTGTATCTCCTCTCTCCGTTGCTAGAGAGTATGTTTTGCAAAAGCTCTCTGCTCACCCAATCGAAATCGGTCCGGGATTCAATGGCTTCATGCGACGGTCGGCGAACCGTTGCCGACAGCCTGTGGCTTTGACCAACAGTCGAACGGCTGCGGACTCAACGCTTGTTTTACATCACAGCCACTTGTTAAACCCACAAACGGGAGGTTCGACCATTGAATCCGTCCAGGCAGCGTTCGAAGCTATGCACCAGGAGATGATGTATTGAGAATACTATTGACAAACGACGACGGGTTTGATGCCGAAGGTCTCCAGTGTCTTATTAGCGTGCTTTCCAAAAAAGCAGACTGCTACGTGGTTGCACCAGATCGAGGACGAAGCTGTTGTAGCCATGCGGTTACCACTGGAGAGTCGCTGGATATTGTTTCGAGATTGAGAAATCAATGGACCGTGTCGGGGACTCCATCTGACTGCATTCGAGCTGGTTTGATGTTGCTCGATTTGAAGCCGGATCTGGTCATTTCGGGTGTCAACCACGGCGGAAATTTAGGGATGGATATCCTGTATAGCGGCACTGCGGCGGGGGCTCGGGAAGCGAGCCATTGGGGCCTCCAATCCGTTGCAATTTCCCAATACATGCGGCGTGACGTCGACCGCGATTGGACCGTAACCGCGAGGCGGGCCGAAATGGTTCTTGAGAAAATTGTCCAACTAGAACGATTCGGGTCTGGATTCTGGAACGTCAATTTGCCAGCATTAACCGCTCAATCCGCAGACCTTCGTTTCCCAATTTCGGTCTGCTCACCCGAACCTCAGCCGATGTCATTCTCCTTTGAGGAAATATCCGAATCGATGGAAGTTGACGTCAAAAAGCGCAATAATGTTGACCCAACGGCCATTCGGACCGTATTGTACAAAAGCAACTATCAAACAAGGCCCCGGAGCCTGGGCAGCGACGTCGACTTGTGTTTCAGTGGCCATGCGACGATGTCATGGATCACATCCAATCCATTTGAACTTCGGATTTGATGGCTAAAGTCAGCCCAATCAGCGTTGACCATTGTTCGCTGGACTTTGTAAAATACAGAGTCCACTTTTGAAAGCAAAACATGCAAATGCCACGATATTTACTGCACCTGGCTCTGACGCTTGCCCTAGCTCTTTGCATTTCCAAGCTGGCAATCGCCGACGGTGAAAAAGGGAAAAGCAGCAAACCCAAAGGATTCAGTCAGCTTGGCATCGACTTTGGCGGTTCCCAAAACGAAACACCATGGACTTTTTCAGCCAGCTATGAGGTGGAGCAGGGAGGCCAACGTGGTCGAGTCACGGTTCAGGTTAAACTCGACCAAGGGCACCACATTTTCTCAACGACACAACCATCAGGAGGACCCTCGGCCACTGTAATTTCAGTTCAATCACCCGGCGTTTCTCTCGCTGGTCCCTTTTCTCCGGATTCCTCATTCGACGTGTCTCTGACAGAGGCTGGATTTGAGGGTCTCCGCGTTGAGCAGCATCACGATTCGGTTATTTGGACAGCACCTGTCACATTTTCGACTCCAGTCAGTGGGACACCCACCGCTTTGAGCATTAAGATTGACGGCCAAGTTTGCAGAGAATCCTGCATTCCCATCCGAGGCGAAGAAGTAAAAGCAGAGTTTAAAGGCTTTTATTCCTCAGCGAAGTCCGAAACGAGCAGAGGACCATTTCGTGAACCGTCGAGCCCGATAGCGTGGACCGTTTCGCTTGACAAATCCACCGTAAAGCCGGGCGAAAGACTAAATCTCGTTCTAAGTGCCAAACCAGACCCTGAGTTCCACATCTACAAATATGACTCTCTGGATCGGGCTACGGATTCCCGAACGTTGTTGGTGCTCACCAACAAAGCCGGACTGCTAGCAGGCAATCCCGTCACGAGTAGCAAGGTAATTCAAAAGGACCTGGGGGGCGGCGAAGAAGTCGTCTACTATCAAGGGGATGTTACTTGGCGGATCCCCTTGCAAGTTCCAGATCAAGCGATAGGGGGAATCTATCTAATACAAGGGCTAATTGGCTACCAAGGTTGTACCGATGGTTCATGTGACCAACCTCGAGGTATTCGATTTCAAGTGGATTTGTCCGTAGGTTCCAAATCGATCGACGAGCCAGCGAATGCTGTCCTCACGGCCGTGCCATTCAAAGACATTGAGGACTATCCAAATCTAGCGCAGTGGATTGATGGTCCGAAGATCAGGTTGACACTGTCCCCGATGGAGATTTTCGCCAAGTTTTGTCTTGCAATGCTTGGCGGTTTGATTTTGAATTTCATGCCTTGCGTTTTGCCCGTGATTGGACTCAAAGTCCTGGGTTTCGTCAGCGAAGCAGGCGGCGACCGCAAAACCGCATCCATGCTCACGTTAACTTACGCAGCGGGCATATCCTCCTTGATTTTGGGACTTGGGATTTTAAGTATCGCCGTGCGGCACTTCACGGGCGAGGCTTTTGGTTGGGGAGAGCAATTCGGATCGATCTATTTTCGAATCCTAATTACTGCATTCATGTTTTCGCTGGCGTTAAGCTTTCTTGGGGTTTGGGAAATCCCAATTCCTGGATTTGCGATGAGTAAGACAAGCACAGAGCTTTCCAATCGCGAAGGCTATCAAGGAGCGTTTTTTAAAGGACTGATTACGACGTTGCTGGCTACGCCATGCAGCGCTCCGTTCTTGGGCGGGGTGTTTGTCGTCGCGCTCACCCAGCCTGCTTGGGTAGTATTGTTGATCTTCGCTGGCGTTGGGTTAGGTATGTCACTGCCCTATCTGGCGGTGGCCGCACAACCATCCATGCTATCGTTTTTGCCAAAACCTGGGCCTTGGATGGAGACCTTTAAAGAAACTTTGGCCTTTCCAATGCTGCTGTCGGTTGTTTTTTTGGTAAGTGGGTTTCTCGACGAAGATCGCATGGCAATGCTATCGTCATTGATGTTTGTTTGGTTCGGGTGCTGGCTGGTAGGACGCGTGCCAGCTTGGTCGGAAGCGAACGTAAAGATTCGCAATTGGTCGATCGCATTTGCTGTTTCTGCGCTAGGAACCTGGGGGTCTTTTTATTATCTCCAGCCTTCACCCTACCGACTCGCTTGGCAGGATTACAATGAGGCTAAACTGGACGCACTCGTTGCTGAGGGCAAAACGGTCATGATTGACTTTACCGCAAATTGGTGTTCAAACTGCAAAGTCAATTTGATCACTGCCATCGAGACGAAGAAGGTAAAGGAATTCGTGGAGTCCAACAAAATCATTCCGATGGTTGCAGATTACACCAACTATCCACCTGAATTAAAAGCGAAGCTTCACGAATTAAACAGTGTCTCGATTCCAGTAATAGCTATTTACTCTGGCGGCGACTCAGAGCATCCCATCATTCTTCCCGATTCTGTAATCGAATCACAAGTACTCAACGCCCTCAAAGCGGCAGGCCCGAGCAAGAGCAGGGAAAGCCTTCCGACGGCGACAGGCGCACTCTCCAATACACTCGTACAATAAAACCAGGAATAGACGGCATGGATAGCGTAGAAATTCAATCTACCAAAACACAAATCATTGACTATCTCAGGAAAGTCTGTGGGGGATCGCCCCAAGGAAATGACTCTTTAGCAATGATCGGTATCGATTCGGTTGCAATGGCAGAGTTGACCTTTGAGTTAGAAAAGCGATTTGCCATCAAAATCGACGACAATATCTTGGATGTTGATTCGGTCGATGAACTCATTCAGTACGTCGTTTCGCTCAAGTCATCGACCGCAAAGTAGTTAGCAACGTCCTGCCTGACCTACAGGTCCTAAATACTACCGATTCTGGTTGTATCAATAAAAAGCTCATCTTGGCGACCTCGCGGTGCCGATTGTAACGAACGATCGCAAGAGCGACGGAAATTCGATTTAACCGGGGGGTTTAACATGGTCCGCAAGACCTTTTTGGTAGCCGCACTAGCACTCGTCGCTGGTCTGGCCTCATATAACGACGTACAAGCCCAACAAGCCCAGCCACAGGCTCAGGCATATGGCAGAGTTTGGGGTGGTGCTGCGAGCAATCGCGACTACGAACGTTTCAATCACTATCCGTATGTTTACTATCCTCAGAACTTCTATGGCAACGAGTACTTTCGCAGCAGCGATAGTCTTTACCATCGATATCCTGCCGAAATGCAGATTCCAGTTTACAATCGCAAGTGGGAAAACTACTATCCAACTGCGCAGCGTTATCATTGGGGCCATCATTTCTTGACAGACGTCTTCTAAACCGCGCTGATAGTAAAACACCAATTCCCGCAACACTGCGTTGGTCGCTCGATCTCGCAGTGTTTTTTCGTTTATCTAGAGGGCACCATGGATGAAACCAACCGTTCCATCGCCAAACGCCAGATTGCAAGGCTGCTTGGCAGTTCATCCAATCCCATCTACGTAATTTCCGAAGAGGATTCGCTCGTATTTGCAAATGAGGCATTAGGCCGCCTCGTTGGGAGATCTCCCGAAAGCCTACTTGGGTTGTCCTGCAACTCTCCCATTCCCGTCGACGGAAATCCAAATGCTCAACTTTCCGCATTCTTCTCTTTACCGATCCATTGGCCTCGCCGAATCCTCAAGCTGCAACCTGAATTTGGACCCATTCCGAACATCCATGCATCTCCAACCGACCCGACAATTCCGCTCGCCCAATCGCAGTGGATGCGATGTCTGATTCCTCTGGAGGAAAACCCAGGCTGTGTGCTCTGCGTGTTGTGCCCCACACCCATGGGCACAATCCGTGAACTCGTAGACGAACAAGCTGCTATCACGCATCAAATCATGCGAGAGAATCGCTACAGGTACGCTCATTTGGATAGCATGTGGTACTTGCAAGGCAGATCGGTAGAAGTACGTCGAGCACTGGAGCAAGTCCAACTTGCTATTGCAAATCCTTTATCACTCACGGTTTTCGGTCAAAAAGGATCGGGGCGATCCTGGCTCGCGCAATCCATTCAGTCGCGCCGCAAAGGACTCCAATCCAACGATCGCAAATTTTCAATCGGCGATTCAATGATTCGCATAGACTGCTCTTTGATGGACGCTGAATTGTTGCAAAGCATGCTTGAGGTCATTGAGGAAAGCAAAATCAACGCAAGAGCAGAGCCAACCGTTTTGCTTGACAATCTCGAAGGCTTACCGGAAGAATGCATTGCTATACTGGCCTCTTTTTTAAAAAGTCACGAAGCAACGGTTTGTATCGCCACCTGCGATCCCAAGTTCATTCAGACTTTGCCGATGACTGACCTGCGATGGCGGCAAGTGCTAACTCGAACCAGCATCCTTCGCATCGATTTACCAAGACTTGCAGATCGGCTGGAGGACATACCTACGTTGATAAGCGCGTGGTTTTGCGATCAACGCAGTGCGGACGTACCGACAAAAGAAATCACCGATCGCTTCATAGAAGCCCTAATAGCCTATTCATGGCCGGATGACATCGAGGAACTTGCCGATGCACTTTCCCATGCTACAAAAAATGCGACGAGTGAAAAGCTCACTGACAAAGATCTTCCCGTGAATATTCGAACGTGCGTATCTCACATCGAGCAATCCCAAGGAGATGAGTCCGTAGACCTGGACGCGATTCTCGAGGATGTCGAGAAGACTATGATCATGCGAGCATTGGAACGTTTCCCGCAAAATAAAACTTCTGCGGCCAAGATTCTAAACATTTCGCGTGCACGTCTTTTGCGTCGATTGCAACAATGGGGACTCCAATCCGAAAGCGGAACCGTAGACGGAGAGGACGATTCGCCAGTATTCAATGAGGTAAGGTGACGTCTTGTACATTTTGTTCCTTTGCGCCCGTGATAAGCCGGGCTGTTCGATTTCGACTAATGTAGTTCCAAAACCATTGAAAAAGAACGAGAATTCGATTTTCGAAACGAGCAAGGTACATGATGTGAATGAAGAGCCAAACGAGCCAAGCGATTTTCCCGCTCATGCGAATTTTTCCCGCTTCGACGATTGCGCGCGAACGGCCAATCGTTGCCATGTTTCCTTTGTCCCAGTACTGAAACGGTTGCGTTGGTCGACTGCCACGAACCGACTTGGCAATCAGGCCTCCAACATAGTCACCTTGTTGTACTGCGACAGGCGCTACTCCTGGCAATGTATTCCCGTTTGGAGCGCTGAATGCGGCCAGATCACCGATTACGAAAATATTGGGATGTCCGGTAACGGCGCATTGGGAATCGACCACCACGCGACCGGAACGATCGACTTGGTTCGGTGTTTGCATCGCATCCGCGAGCTTCTTGCCAAGCCGACAGGCCTTGACTCCCGCCGCCCAAATCACTGTGTTGGTTTCGAGTCGTTTAGCGTTTCCTCCTTGGCTCACGATAACGTGGTCCGTGAAGATTTCTAAAAGTCGAGTTTCGTTCCATATCTCGGCCCCCAGTGCTTTCAAATCGCGTGTCGCGGTTTCCGAAAGCGAAACGTGATACTTGTCCAAAATCAACTTGCTGTTTTCGATCAAGATAATGCGGGCCGACGCGGGATCGATAGATCGGAAGTCGTTTTTCATCGACTGATGAGCAAGCTCACAAATTGAGCCGGCCATTTCAACGCCGGTCGGCCCGCCGCCTACCACCACAAAGGTCAAAAGTGAAGCTCTCTTGGCAAGATCAACGGTTCGTTCGGCCTGTTCAAATGCCGTTAACACACGTCGACGAATTTCAGTCGCGTCCTCAATAGTTTTGAGCCCTGGTGCAAGCGGTTCCCATTCAGCATCCCGTCCAAAGTAGTGGTGAGTGGATCCCGTCGCGACGATCAAGTAATCGAAGGGGATTGAAATCTGATCTTCCAAAATGACCGTCCGATCGCTTAGGTTGAAATCGACGACCGAACCCAATAGCACTTGTATGTTCTTCTGTCTTCGGAAAATGCTGCGGAGTGGCGCAGCGATGTTGGCCGGCGATAATCCGCCGGAAGCAACTTGGTAGAGAAGCGGTTGGAACAAGTGAAAATTGCGACGATCCACCAATTTGATTTCAATATCGACTCCTCGCAATGCTCGAACACATGCCATGCCGCCGAAACCGCCGCCGATCACAATAACTTGAGGTTTGGTAGAATGATGCATGCAAATTCTTCTATTGAAGTGGAGGAATGCGTAACGGGGCAGTTTGGCTGGCGATGATTGTATGGTTTTTCGCCAAAAACGAATCCTCCCATTAAATCTTCGACCTGTACGAGTCAAACTTGCCGGAACGCTAGCAATACGAGAAGCTATAACTTAATGAGAAGCTTGCAACAGGAGCCTCGTACTGTTCTTAGTCCTGAAAGGACGAAAGGATTTAGCCATTGGCGTCAGCCAAATGGAACTCACTTTGCTATTTCGTGAACCGGCGGGCACTAGCCCCGGGCCTAAATTCGCTGGCAAATTGGCCTAATACGAAGCCCGAGGACAGCGAGAATTGTTTAAAGTGAGTGCCATTGGGCGTCAGCCAAATGGTCCACTTTCCCGACAAATTTTAAAGTAAAAACTCCAAGAATGATCGATTCAAACTTACTGAAAAAAAAGCAAGTCGTCGTAACAGGTGGAGCCACCGGAATAGGATTCGCGATCGCGAACCTATTTGCGCAAAACGGTGCAAAGGTAGCGATTGGGTCCCGCCGCGAGCTGGCGATTGCAGAAGCAGTCAAAACAGCTGGCAATCACTTGATCGGCCATACGCTAGACGTCGCAACGCGAGCTAGCGTCGAATCGTTTTTTGAGTGGGTGGCCGAAAACCTAGGCCAAGTCGATATCTTGGTCAACGCGGCTGGCGTCAACATTCGCGATCGCTCCATCAATAGCATGGAACCTGACCAATGGGATCAGGTTATGGCGATCAATGCAACGGGGGCGTACAACTGTATTTACTCAGTCCTGCCTCAAATGAGAACTCGGAAGAACGGCATGATTATCAATATCTCAAGCGTGGCTGGAAAACGCGCGATTGCACTAGGAGGGGTCGCCTACTCTGCGAGCAAGTTTGCGATGTCGGCACTTGGAACCTGTGTTTCGAATGAAGTGTGTACGGAGAATATTCGTGTCACTAATGTGTACCCCGGTGAAGTGGACACTCCTATCCTGGAACAGAGACCAACGCCAGTCACGGACGAACACCGTCAAAAGATGTTGTTGCCCGAGGATATCGCTCAAGTTGTCGTTGGTTTGGCCTGCTTGCCCGAACGAGTGCACGTTCCTGAAATTGTGATCAAGCCAGTCAACCAGCAATACTACTAAGGAAAATCGCCTTGAGAGTTTCTATTTTAGTACCCGCGTACAACGAAGAAAAAACGATTGAACGCGTTTTGCTTAAGCTGCTTGATTTGCCCGTTGGCGAGCGGGAAATCATTGTGGTCGACGATGGATCAACCGATACAACAGGTCGTATGGTTCAGCAATTGGCAGCAATCCATCCTGTGATCCGATTCTTTTCACATACCAAAAATCTTGGCAAGACGGCAGCCATCTCCAGAGCGATTTCCGAAAGCGCAGGAGACATATTGATCGTTCAAGATGCGGACTTAGAATACGACCCAAGCGAGATTCCAGAAATTATTTCTCCGATCGTCGAGGGAGTTGCAGATGTTGTTTACGGCAGTCGTTTTATGGTCAAGCGAGCATCGCGCGTTTTGTATTATTACCACTATCTTGCCAATAAATTCTTGACCTGCCTCAGTAATATATTGACGAATCGCAACATGTCGGACATTGAGACGTGCTACAAAGCGTTTCATCGCGACGTGATCCTTCCAATCCGTTTGCAAAGTAGCGGGTTCGGTATGGAGGTAGAGATAACTGCAATGGTATGCAAAACGCGAGCAAGGACTTACGAAGTTCCGATTTCGTATTATGGGCGAACCTATGAAGAAGGAAAAAAAATAGGGACATGGGACGGCGTAGCGGCGATTTGGTACATCCTGTATTTCAATCTATTCCATCCGTACACCAAGGCCGGCCGCGCGTACATCAAAACCGTCAACGCATCGCTGCAAAAGAGGCAAACATAAGCATCAGACCATAAGTAAACTGGCATAACCATCACCCGTTGACACAAACGGAGAAACGAACATGGATTTACAGGATTTACAGGATGATCGTCGATCCGACTACCAGTTTGGAGAAATCACTGAGAAAATCATCGGTTGTGCATTCGAAGTCATCCATGAGTTGGGAACCGGGTTTCTTGAATCAGTATATGAGAGAGCCTTGGCAATCGCTCCCGAGCACCAGGCCATGATTATTAACTACCTGAGGGCAACTGGAATCGAGGTCGGCCTGCTGATCCATTTTGGCAATTCGAAACTCGAAACCAAACGATTCACACGACACAAGTGAATCTATCAGCGAATTGAAATTATCCTGTACATCTTTTCCATCCATGTTCATTCATTTTGTTCGAAAACTTATGCATAGGTGCTTATCTTTTTCTTAAATAGAGCCAGTAATGGTACTGCGTTGGCTTTCATCTTGATGGCTTTCGGGCGAGTCTAAACTCGAAAAACTTTCATGACCTCATCGCCGAGGTGGTTGATTACCTGGACTGCGATGCGGCCTGAGTGGGGTTTGGGAAAGGGACGACACTGCTGCTCGACGCATCTGGCTGGTTAACCCGAATCGCTCCTCCGCTGAAAAGCTCTTTGAAGCCAGATAAATTTGCTCCACCAAGTCGATTGATTTCTTCCAAACCTCCAATTCCCGATAACTCCTTAACGCGAACTAAGGTTCGTATGTTAGAAGAAGAGGCCGATGGATTCGAAAGACCCCCAGTGACCTTGCGCCACGGGTGAATCAGGTTCATTTGCTAACGAACCTCGCGTTCCAGCCGGACAAGCCGACCGGGGGCAATACAATACTTGGGGAACAAAAACAACTTGCCGAAAAGTCATGTCAATACCGAATTTTTAACAGCCCAGGGTTAGCCAAATGGCACTCACTTTGCGATTTCGTGAACCGGCGGGCGCTAGCCCCGGGCCTAAATTCGCTGGCGAATTCGCCTAATACGAAGCCCGAGGACAGCGAGAATGGTTTAAAGTGAGTGCCATTGAGCGTTAGGCTCGGTTTATGGATGTCGCGTGAACCGTGGCTAACGCTAAAAACGGCTTATGCAATATCCAGACTAAGTCAAAATGGCGCAGCTTCAAAACCCATTAAACGAGGACGGCTGTTCAAATCCCTCGCTTAAGCATCGTCTAATGAATAATCCAGGCTAGCAACCGGAAGCAGTAAAGGTAATCCTGGAGGCGGTTTTCGTTGATGTGCATTAAAGATTACTTCGAACAGCCCAAATCGTAGACAGTCCCGAGAATTCGAAGGTCAAGGGACAGATGTCCTGAGGTGTTGAATCGATAATTCGGCTACGGTACACTCCATTCATCTTGTTTTGATTTAGAATTTTGTGCGATGGGGGAGTTTGCGATATGTGCTGTCTGGGAAAACGGATCGGTGATTTGGCAGCTGTTTTATTGACTGCTTGCTTCTTTTGGCTCCCTAACTTCGATGCTCAAGTCGAAGCTCAATGGGTGCCGCAGGTATTGCCCGTAGAGCTGCAAGTTGGATATGCAGTCCGAACGCTTGATCTCAACGGCGATGGAAAGCTCGATATTTTGATTGCTGATAGCAAGCGGTATCTTTGGTTGGAGAACCCGAGTTGGCAAGCTCATGTAATCTACTCGACCCCGAATGCCAAGAACGACAACGTGTGCATGGCTCCGTACGATATCGATGGTGACGGCAAGATCGACTTGGCCATCGGGCATGATTGGCAACCCAACAATACGAAATCGGGCGGCGAGATAGGCTGGCTGAAATCGCCAAATGACCCACGTCAACCATGGACTTACACCAAGATCGCGGAGGAACCAACGACCCATCGAATGAATTGGGGCGATCTGAATCAGGACGGACGTTTGGAATTAATCGTGCTGCCCTTGAAGGGCCGCAATACGACGGCTCCAGGATTTGATCAAGCTCCGGTGCGGCTCTTGCAATTCGAGATTCCGAGCAAGCCCGAGTCCGAACCATGGGCCATGAATGTTCTCGATGAGTCGAGGCACGTCTCACACAATTTTGAAATCGTCGACATGAAAGACGAGGGTAACACGGACATACTGGTGGCGAGCTATGAGGGCGCTACGCGTCTCATGTTTACGAAAAATATGAAAAAGTTCATCTACCCTCAAGGCATGGGGCACGAAGGGGTCGCACCCGCACGCGGTTCAAGCGAAATTCGCCTCGGTCATTTGACTGGTGGAAGCAGTTACATTGCTACCATTGAACCATGGCATGGCGACGAGGTAGTCGTCTATTCCAATGACCCAAAACGAGGCATACGTTTCATGCTTCGCGACGTTATCGATAAAGAACTCAAGTGGGGGCACGCTGTAGCATGCGCAGACCTCGATTTCGATTCGGACGAGGAAATCGTGGTTGGAGTTCGCGACAACGCTGACGCACCGCATCGTTGCGGTATTCGTATTTATGACTTTGCGGGAAACAAATGGGAAAGGACTTTGGTCGAGCCAGGCCAGGTTGCAGTCGAAGATATGGTTGTCGCTGATTTAGATGGTGACGGTCGCAAGGACATTATCGCGGTCGGGCGAGCCACGCACAACGCTGTCATCTATTGGAACCGTCGCTAGCGCTAAGGTAGATCTTTGACGCAGCGAAAGCCAACGTGCGAGGCACCGGTATCAATGTCCCCTTTGCCTCGTGTCCCGATCATATAGCGAGCGCAGTATTCGCTGCTGCAAAGAAAGGAACCGCCCCGGTGCACGCGTTTGACAATGCCCGGCTCTTCGGGGTCCCAACTGCTTACCGGTCCCTTGGGATTTTCTACGACCTTGCCCAGTTCCTTACGATTGCGATACGTGTCCGGGTGGTAAAAATCGCTGCACCATTCCCAAACGTTGCCAGACATATCCAACAAGCCATATTTGTTGGCGGGATACTTTCCAACTGGGGCCATCCCTTTGAAGCCATCGTCCGCAGTATCCAAGTGTGGGAACTCCCCTTGGTAAGCATTGCACTGCCATTTGCCATCGACAAGCAATGGGTTGCCCCACGGATACGCTTGTTCCTCAAGTCCTCCGCGAGCGGCCCATTCCCATTCCGCTTCCGAGGGCAATCGTTTGCCAGCCCATTTTGCAAAGGCTTCCGCGTCTGCGAAGGCGATGTGGACGACTGGATAATCCAAGAGTTCTGCAATCGTACTCTTCGGTCCGTCTGGATGATTCCAGCACGCTCCAGGAACATAGCTCCACCATTCCATAAAGTTGAATAGCGAGACCGCTTTCTTTGGCGGTGTAAAGACAACCGACCCCGACTTTAATTGTTCTCTTGGCACTTGTGGGAAGTCAGCAGGATTCAATTCCCGTTCGGCGATCGTTTTGTAGCCGGTCGCCTCGACGAACTTGAGAAACTCTCGGTTCGTGACTTCGGTTTTGTCCATCCAGAACGAACGAATCTTGACTTGGTGCTTCGGCATGCAGTCCTCGAAGCCCTTAATGAGGCCAGAGCAGCAAGGTCTATTAGCAAGGTTTGTCTCGCGAACTTCACGGATCGCTTCAGGCGAAGGACCACCCATGACATACGCACCCGATGGGATGAGAACCATGCCCTGCGGATCTTCGCACCAGACGATCGGGGTGCGAAGCGTAAACAACAGGGAGAGGATCGCAAAGACAATTAGCAGAACTGGACATCGAGCAGATGGAAATACATGCATTGCGTGAGAGCTTAAAATACGCCGTCACCAAAATTTCGCTTGTCCGGGTTGCTACTCGCGTTGGTGCTGTTCTTTTTATCAGCATCCAAAAAGTATGGCTTGGGAACGGACGACGATTCGGCTTGACTGGCTTGGGAGTTTGGTTGAATTTCTGAATGCGTCGATTCGACGTATTCGTCATCATACCTTGATTTATAGTCAGGTTGTTTCGCTCTGTCCAATTCCACTAAATATTCGCGAATCACCGAATTTTGGATCATATCCCTGCAAGACTGGTTGATTGGATGGGCAATGTCGGCGTACATCTTGTTCGATCCGCCTCCTCCCTCAACCTCACGGACGTCCTGCGGGCCACGCAATCGTGTTCCACATTGGTTGCAATAACTGCTTCTTAAATGGTTCTTGTTTCCGCATTTTCCGCAGCGAGCGGACATTTTTCGGCTGGGCATGGCGACGAACGGGCCGTTGGCTCCCTCAATAATTTTTAAGTCTCGAATAACGAAAGAGTAGTCAATCGTTATGGAGCAGAAAGCCCGAAGGCGATCTTCAGACTCTTCCATCAATTTGATTCGAACCTCAGTGATTTCCATGGCGATGATTGTACTCCCTTTTGTCCTGTTTTTAAATCACGGTTCGTTTCGAATTCCCGCGACCTGGTCTTTTATCCCTGACGACTGCCACGTCTGTGCGTAATATGCTCGCATCCTACCGTTGGTCCGCAACTCACTCACTATACTCTCGGCTTGTTCACGTGTCGTGCACAAACAAAATCTGGCCGATCCACTCCCGGACATGCATTGACCGAGATGGACATACCGATCAACCCACCCTCTCGACCTTTCAATCCAATCTGTCGTCCGCATAGCAGCAGATTCAAGTCTGTTAAACATACCCCCTCCGACGGTATTTGTATCCCCCCGTTTTAGGGCATCCAAAAGCGTTTCGGGCTGTTCTCGACGGTTTCGATTAGATTCTTGTTCCAATGCCTCAAAAACTTGCCTAGTCCCGCACCCTCGTGGTGGGTGGACTATGACCAAGTGAAGTGGCTCTAAGCATTTCAATGGTTCGATTACCTCGCCTTTACCGGTGCATCGAGCCAGCCAAAAGCCTTCGCAATGCCCCTCGAGGAAAAAATTGATATCGCTGCCAAGTTCGCTCGCAATATTTAGTGTTTTGCCAAAATCGTCATTCGTACCCCATAATAAAAGGCCTAGGATCAACGCGGCAGCAGCGTCAGCACTACCGCCACCCAGGCCTGCCATCGCTGGAATACGTTTGATCAACCGAACATTTGCACCTGAGCACTTCCCCCCCCCCGAGAACGATTGGTTCAACGTGACTCGCAGCAGATCCAGTGCACGAACGATCAAGTTGCTTTGATCCGCAGGAATACGCCACGCGAGATCGTCACCATCGAGGGATTGACCGGATCCATCTGGAAACTCAATCAAAAGTTCGAGCCGATCGTCTTTTCGACGGGTAATTTCCAACTCATCTACCAGTGAGACAGCCATCATCACGGTATCCAAGGAATGAAAACCATCATTTCTCTTTCCTAGTACTTCCAGGAACAAATTCACCTTGCAAGGAACCGTAACTCGGAACCCGTCAAGCGACTTCTCGATAATCATGGACCCATACTCGGGTAAGCATTCTGATTCGCTAGTAGACATCTTTACCAAATGCCAGAATGTACGCATTTTGCCCAGCCGGGTCAATCGAGCAATCGCCACGTTGCAAGCCCGGGGTGCAACGCGAGTCAAACCTTGTCGTCTGCAACGATTCTTTCGATAATGCTTGTTTTGCCGTGCCTTCCTTAAGATTGTTTCGTAGCGACGCGGGGCTCAATGCAGCGATTGTGCACGCCGGTCCGATAATTTGAGTCGTGACGCTTGCATGGATCGATCGTCATTTAACTGGTTTGCTTGTAGATTCGATTGATCTGCATGCGATTCGATCAGGTTTTTTTGGAAATCGCTTAGGCTGCTATGACAAATCGCACACGAGTTCGCCATTGGATTGTAAGCGGATGCATTGCCGTATCCTGCGTATCAGGCTGCCGGCCCACGGAGCGTTTTCGAGCGTGGCGAGATAGTTCGGAGGTGTCTTACTTCCAGAATTTTGTTACGCAGATCGAGTATCCGGATGTCAATGTACCAATCTCGCCCACGGCGGCCAAAAGTCCGATGCCGCTGTCCGTTGAGAACCCTGCCGAATTACCATCGTATGAGCTGACCCTGCAGGAAGCCATTCGCGAATCGTTGCAAAGCAGCGATGTGCTACGGTCGCTGGGCGGGCAAGTAGTCACGGCACCGACAGGGCAAGCAGCTAAATTCGACGTAGCCTTGACAGACCTTAATCCGCAAATTGGAACTCAGGCAGCCCTGGCTGCGTTCGACGCTCAAGTAACTTCACAATTGTTTTGGGCCAAAAACGATCGACCGCAAAACAACAACTTCGCCCTGATCTTTCCGTTGGCTTTCAACCAAACAACTGGCAATTACATTAATCAGATTCAGAAGCGTACTGCCACAGGCGCTCAGTTTGCCTTACGAACGAATGTGTTGTACGACAACAATAACAATCCAACCCGAATTTTCCGAACCGATTTTACAGGTTTCCTCGAAGCCGAGTACCGCCAGCCTTTAATGGCGGGATCCGGCACGACCTACAACCGGATTGCAGGGCCGACAACGGTACCTGGTCAATACAACGGTGTGCTCATTACGAGAATCAATACCGACATCTCGCTCGCGGACTTCGAGGCCGGTGTGCTCCGCTTGATCAACGACGTGGAGGGAGCTTACTGGGAACTGTACTTTACCTACAGAGCACTCGACACGGTGGTCAATGGCCGCGATGCAGCGCTTAAAACTTGGCAGGTTGTCAATGATAAAAAAAGGGTTGGGCTTAAGGGTGGTGATCTGGGACCTGAAAGCGAAGCTCGAGCCAACTACTATTTGTTTGTAGGGCAAGTGAACGATGCGTTGGCCGGACAATCGGGTTTGTACGCAGCGGAACAGCGATTGCGTTATGTAATGGGATTGCCTCCGACCGATGGACGATTGATCAAGCCTTCCGATCAGCCGCTACAAGCCGAGGTTTCATTCGACTGGCAAGCGTCGCTAAACGATGCTTTAACTCGACGTGTTGAAATACGACGGCAGGAATGGACCATCAAGAGACGCGAACTCGAATTGATCGCTTCTCGACTAAACAAAAGACCGCGACTTGACGCTCTCACTCAGTATCGATGGCGAGGACTGGGGGACCATCTTGTTGGCGGTCGCAACCCGAACAATCAGTTTGAGAGCCTAGCACAGAATTTTACCGAGGGAAATTTCCAAGAATGGCAAGCTGGGTTTGATTGGAATTATGCGGTGGGGCTGCGACAAGCTTCGGCCGCAGTCCGCCATGCCCAGTTGAATTTGGCCAAAGACATGACGGTACTCCAAGAACAACAGCTTCGAATCTCGCATGACTTGAGCAATGCATCACGCCAAATCTCTCGAAGCTACGTTCAGATGCAAGCGAATTTCAATCGAAAAATGGCAGACCTGGACTACCTCGAAACAAAAGAGAACCTTCTCAAAGTCGGTTTTGGAGAAAATCCTATATTTTTCGTGGGACAAGCCCAACAGCGTCTTGCCATCAGTGAGAACAACTTTTCCCGCTCGTTGGTGGACTACAACTTGGCGGTCCGCGATTTCCATCGCGAAAAAGGTTCCTTACTCGCGTACAACCAAGTCAACTTGTCCGAGGATGCACTAGACAGCGCAACGATTCAGGCAGCCTACCAGCGAGGCCGACACTTTACTCCACGCGATAATCCGGAGGAAGTGACCGTTCGCAATCGTGTCAGCCAGGGCCCAATGAATCCTTCGAGTGTTGGACTCCCCATCGCAACTGAATCGGTACCAACCGAGCTAGTCGATCCGATCCAAACCCCCTAGGCCTGGATATTGCACGCGATCTTTAGTAATCAGCCGTTTTGGCGTTAGCCCCGGTTTATGGATGTCGCGTGAACCGTGGCTAACGCCAAAACGGCTTATGCAATATCCAGGCTAGTGGTTAAACAAAAACTCACGGGACGTCATTAGACTCCAAAGCAAATCCTCCAGCACCGTGCGACGTTCGCCCTCGGGTGAGTCAAACAGTTCCTTGACGAGCGACGTCGACTCCGATTCGCTCGGATATCGTGACAAGCACCGCAAGTAGGCTACTTGAACCATGGCGACGTAGTCCGCCTCGTGTGTGGTAAGGAGCTGGTCGACTACACTCCCTTTTTCTGAAAGCTTGGCATTGAGCGTATCCCCATTGCTGAGGTTAAGTACTTGGGTCACACTCGGCTCGTCGCTTCGTTCGCACTCGCAAGTGATTCGGCGCTGATTGCGACCGAACGTCTTAAGGAAATTGTTGTCGACGCTCGAATCGTACAATTGAATCGCACGCGTTCCCTTGCCGTAGAATTTGGTGTCCCGTTTATCGCCACCTAGAAAAGAAACCTTGTTAAAGACGGTAGGCACGGTCGACACCGAACCCATCGCATCGAGAATCACTTCTGCCATCAGACGCCGCGGATAGTAGTGAGAGAAATATTTCTTGTCGTCTTTGTTCAGTTCCGTGGTGATGCTGCTGCGTTGATAGGACTCCGAATTCAAAATAACTCGCATCAACTCCTTCAGATCGTATTTGTGAAGAACAAGATGTTCACAAAGAGCATGCATGAGGGCTGGGTTGCTCGCAGGATTGCTTGCTCGCAAATCATCGATTGCATTAACGATCCCTATGCCAAAGTAGGCGGCCCAGACTCGGTTTACAATCGCTCGAGTAAAGTAGGGGTTGTCAGGCGACGTTAGCCATTGGGCAAGATACTCGCGTCGGTCTTCGGTGGAGTGGATATCCAATGGCTTCGCATCCAGCGGTGCTGGCGGTTGGGGCTTGCCTCGCAATGGCTGTATCAAATCGCCTCGGTCCAAAACAAATACTGTCCGAGAAGCATCTCCGTCTCGCGTTTCTCCACCCCAGCCTTTGGCACGCACTCGCGCGAACATGTTTGCCATAGCGTAGTATTGGTCGTTGGTCCATTTTTCGAGCGGATGATTATGGCATTTTGCACAACCAATCGAGAGTCCCAGAAACGCTTGGCAGGCGTTTTCGGTCATACCCTCCGGATCCTGATTAATCGCGTAAAAATTGGTCGCACCATTCTCTAAGGCTTCGCCGCGAGCCGTCAAGATTTCGCGTGTGAACTGATCCCAAGGCGTGTTCTTTTGGACATGGCCGCGAATCCATTGATAGTAGGATTTGATTCCGTCGGCTCGAAGCAGGTTGCTATTGAGCATGAGCAAGTCAGACCAGCGATAAGTCCAATAGTCCACGTACTCAGGACTCTCTAGAAGCGAATCGATCCATCGGCTCCGCTTGTCGGGTGACGTGTCCTGTAAGAATGTGTTGACTTGTACTTCGGTCGGCAGGGTTCCAGTTGCATCCAAGGCCGATCTGCGAATAAATTCACTGTCGTTCGTTCGGCCCGAGGAATCCAAACCAAGCGTCGCAAGCTGCTTTGCAACATGGTCGTCGATGAAATTGGCGCGAGATACTTTATTGTCCGCGCTGCCGACTTCGTTAGAAAAGGGAACGCTCAGGCGAGACGAAACGATTCGGCTTGCAAACCAAGCGTTGACAGCCCCTTCCCCTGGCCCCATTACTTTGGCTAGGCCATGCTCGTCGACGGTCGCAACCGACTCGTCGGTGGAACTAAACTTAGTCCAACGAGTGACGTCTTCGATACGACCGTTGCTATAGTGGGCTCGTACATTGATCGATTGAGTATCCCCTCGTTCTAAGCGTACCGCAGCAGGCAAGATCTCGAGGCGGATGAGATTGGGATCGGTCGCCCGCGTGCCAGCAGCTCCTGTTGCGATCCATTTTGCAATCATCGCATAGTCGTCTGAGTCCGCAGGCAGCCGCAACCCTCCCTTGTGCTGGATCGAACCGCTTGGTTTCGCAATGAAGAGTGACGACGCCGGTGAAGAGACCTCGATTCGCCGCCCTCCGTCTTGCCGCGTGATATTGAAATGGTCTGCCACGGGATCGTAGCCTCGCAACGACAATCTAAATCCACCTTTACCTGCCAATGCTCCGTGACACGCTCCCATATTGCAACTGTTGCGAGCCAAGACCGATTGGATGTGATTAGTAAACTCCACATCGAGCGTTTTTTCTGTATCGCGACTTGTGATTGTCGCCGATGCATGCGCCGTCTCGCCATCGCTGAGTTTGCATTCGATGCTAAGCTTCGTAGTCCCCGATCGCTTAGCTGTCAACTGAAAACAACCCGGCCCAGTGCTTTCCAGTTTGACCAAAGATGGGTCTAAGAATTGAATGTTAGGAGTCGTGACAACCACCGGGCCAATCGTTCCGTCACTGAGCACGGTTTGAACTGTAATACTTTGAATGCTGTTCAAATAAGTCAGGTCAACATTTTCAGGGAAAACTCGAATTCCTACCGGCTTGGCGGCAAGTAATTCAGAGCTCGCCAAGATGACGAGCAAGATCGCGAGGGAGGTTTTACACATAGAAAAAAAGGGGTAGGATAACGAGGGTAGGCACCATTTTACAAAAAACCTTTGAGTCAGCCTCGTAGGTCCGCTTGTCCTCAAGCAGACAACGTTGCCTCGACCCATTCTACAACAAACCATTCGTCCTGCCACGTAGGTCCGCTTGTCCTCAAGCGGACACCCCACGGCTGAATCATTTTACAACAAACCATTCGTTCTGCACCTATAAATAACATGGAACAAACAATATGGCGACAAATCCAGCTATCGGGTCAGCAGCTCGCTCGGAGAGGACGAATTTGAAACAGGCAATGGCCAATGCGACCTGCCCGATCGAATCAGGTGAACCAGATGAACCACTGGTCATACAAGCGGCCAGATCGCGAGTGGCGGTAGCGATCGGATCATGGATTGTTGGCCTTGTTTGGACTGGAATTGTCTCATTGATTTTCTTGGGAGTTCGACAAAATAGAGACTGGTTCCCGATGATGATCGTTTCCGTATTCCTTTTGATTGGGATCGCGCTCTTGCTCGTTGCATGCTATTCGACTTTGCAAATTTTCAATCCCAGCCCGATCCTTGCTTGCAGTCAACGCGATATTTATCCAGGGAGCGAGTTCGAACTCAGCTGGATGTTTCGCGGGAACGCAAAGAAAATCAAACACATTGAAATCGTACTCGAAGGAATTGAAAAAGTTTCGTATCGGCAGGGCACTAGCACCCGAACCGAAGAAAAACCGTTCTATCGACAAACTGTGGTCAATAGCGAAAAGCCCGAAAGCGTCGCACAAGGATTCGAGTTGGTGTCTATTCCTATTTCAACGATGCACTCTTTTAAATCCTCCAATAACTCTTTTACCTGGCAGATACGCGTGATCGGCAAGATAGCCTTTTGGCCAGACATTCGAGATCGGTTCGAGATCGTGATGTTGGCACCGAAGCCCGAACAGTAAAACGACAGGCCACGCGAAAATCCATGAAATCAGCATTAATCGACGAAAGATTGCTCACGCGGAGCCACGGAGGTCGCGGAGACAAACAATATCGGAATTCCCGCTAATCCCGTTGCGTATTGAACATGCGATCGCCGGCATCACCAAGACCTGGCACGATGAACTTGTGGTCATTCAATACGGGATCGATGGCCGCCACAAAAACCTTGACCTCGGGGAATTCACGTTGAAATTGTTCTACCCCTTGCTTGGCTGCGAGAACACTCAGAACGCGAATGTCGCGCACGCCCCATCGCTTGAGCGCTAAGACAGCCGCGCGAATCGAACCGCCCGTTGCAAGCATCGGATCTAAAACCAATCCAACGTCGACAGCGTTGCCGGTTGGCAGCTTGCAATAGTATTCGATCGGTTGAGCCGTCGCTTCGTCTCGGTACATACCTAGATGCCAAACGGCAGCATCGGGAATCAATTGCAAAACCGGTTCTACGAGTCCCAAGCCAGCTCTCAAGATTGGCACGATTCCAATCCGTTGTACCATCCGACTGCCGGTTACTTGCGTCAGTGGCGTTTGAACAACAGATGGTTCGAGGCCCAGATCGTCGGTGGCTCGAACAGCCAGTAGCATTGCTAACAAGTGTATTTGAGTCCGAAATTGTGCAGGACTTGTTCGGATGTCGCGCAGGATGGAAAGGTGATGGGCGGCTAGCGGGTGAGTTAGCTCGAAAACGTTTTGCATGACTGCTACTCGCCTGGATTTTTATTGAAAGAGGTTACGTCAATGTATTTGTAGGTGCCGCGATTCATCTCCGCCAAAACTCGAATCCAGTTTCCGTCGTTGGATGGTGGTCCCGAATTGAATTGTACTGCATGAATGGTAGTTCTTGATAGCTCGGCTCGCTCTCGGATTTCTTGCAACTGCGGCAGGGTCAAACGAGGATCGTCTGCATCGGTTAAGAAAAAAATCACTTCAGGAGACATGTTCAAAGCCTGCCTCAAGGCAGGTAGGTGGGCGGTTCCGCCATCGCCTGGCATCGTCCTGACGAAATGGGTTGCCCGCCGTTTATCAGCATCCGTTGCAAAGAACATTTTTCTCGACATGGGCGAGAGGGAGTCGTTGTAAAATACGATTTGGAATTGGTTGTACTCGTTGAGCGATTCCAAGCTTTTTAGCAATTCTCGCTTGGCGTATCGCAGTGGGGCCGCGTCATAAGCATTCATTGAGTCCGAGCGGTCCACGACATAAACGAACGAGGAACCGGAGCCCTCGACTCCAAAAAAAGAAGTTTTTGTTTTATTTCCTGTGCCACGCCCTCTACCACCGGTACTTGAGCCAGATCCCCCATCGCCAGAAAGTCCGGTCCCTTGCGACCCAATTTGGCTTAACCCAGTTTGGCTTAGGTTGGTTTCCGACGGGCTGGTCTGATCGCCAATCAGATCAGAAACGATGTTTTCAATGGATATCGGTGGGCCTGTGTCGTTGATCAGCGCAATCGGAATAGCCTGGCTCGCAGCGGCACTAGCGATGTTTGCTCCAGTCGCTCCGCCCTCTAACGAATACTCGTTTCCTTGGTTGGTATCTTGAGCGATGGCAATTCCAACAGGTGGATCGGGTTCCCCGGAAGTCCCGCGAGTTTGAGGCCGCAAAAGCAGGGCAATAAGGACCAATAGCGTCGTGTGGAAGAGGCAACTCGCCATCCAAGCACGAAAATCGGACCAAGATTTCTGTTCGAAAACGAAATGGCTACGATCCCGCCGAAGGATAAAATCCAAATTCGGTGGGATTTTCGTGTTTTTTATACGACTTGCCATCAAGGCCTCGACACCAGTAGCTCAAATGCACGATTTTCCACCGTATTGCCGAAAATAGCAACTAACCAACAAATTCGCTAAAAGGTCTGGTTGAGGCGATATTGCCAAAAACTCTGGTTAATCGGAACTTCGGTTCCTTTAAGTGCATCGTACTCGCAGTTCGTTTTGTTGACAGTGAATGGCGTCCAACTACCATAGAAATTCGCGTGTCGCATAAGTGCGCTCAATTTTTTGAGTGTCTTGCTGCCGGCACGACAAAAACACTGCATTTCTTTTCTGTCCGTTCGTCACTTGGGGATCCCATGGTGAATTCACGTAAGCCTGCATTTGGTTCTATGAAGTCCAACACAACAAAAATGGCTACGAGCCGAAAACTCGCCAAACGTGCTCGACAGTTCGAGATTTTGGAACGGCGCGAGCTGATGACCGCAGATTTTTCGCCCCAAGTCAATACGATTTTGGCGTCAATGCTGTTCAGAAACAGCGCTCAGTACGATGCTGCTGGAGCCGTTTTGACTGCAAATCTTGGAGGTGCCGCCGTCGCTTCCAATGGTTCAGCCGAGGGAGCGTCCAATGCCCCATTCAATACAAACGAAGTTGAACCGAACAACATCCGTTCAAAGGCCAACTTGCTTCCGCTCGGAAATGGCACAAGCCAAAACAGTGTTGTAAACGTGAATGGCCAGATGCAAAGCACCTTCGATGAAGACTATTTTGCCCTTGATTTGAAGAAGGGAGATATCTTCGACGCTAGAATTACGACAGCGCCGACTAGCCCTGTACCAACAGCTATTTTTTACAACTCAAGCGGCACGGAATTGCTATTTACTCAGGGCCTTTTCCTGCCAGGCGTGTCGGGTGTTGTGCCAACAAAATCGCCTCGGTTCACTACAGGCTCAACGACATTATCGTACGTCGTTGATACGGACGCTCGTTACTATTTCCGCGTCGGAGATGCACTCGGCGCGTACTCATTGAATCTAAGGACCTACCGGCCCACTCTTGAGCAAGAGCCGATTGGAACTCAACAGATAGTTTTCTTAGATTTCGATGGGTCTACCGTTCGAAACGATATGATTAATATCCCAACGGTCGGTGGAGGCGTTACGCTTCGTGTACCCGCTTTTTCGACTTATGCAACGCAACTCGGCATCACCCAAGCCCAGGTTCCTGGCGTTATCGAACGTATCACTCGAAACGTCGAAGGTAAACTGAAAACGATCCTCGCAAGCAATTCAAGCAATGGTTTTTATTCTGCGACAGGAAATCCCGGTGACTTCGATATTAAGGTCGTGAGCAGTAACGATGGAGATTTTTGGGGACAGCCAAATGTTTCTCGTGTCCTAGTTGGCGGAACCCAGCCGATCCTCGCACCAACCATTGTCGGATTGTTGGGAATCGCACAACGGGTGGATATCGGAAACTTCGATCGTGAAGATACTGCACTTGTGATGCTAGACACCCTTATTGCCGACGCGACGAATCTACTTATCACCAGTCCGACTTATATTCCACGCTCGGGATCGGTAACCAACATTGATCTATTTGTCGAGTTGACCTCGTTCGTCATCGCGCACGAGATGGGGCACAATCTCGGAGCGATTCACCAGGATCCTAGTAATACTGTCTATGGCATTATCGACCAGTTTTATTCTGGAGTGATCGTTAGCGGGGCAGGGCTAGATGGAATTTTCGGATCTGCGGACGACTCGCCACTAAGGTTTCTAACTGACGAATATGCGCCAACCGCAGGGGCAATCTTCGGTGGTGGGGTTAATAACTCGGCTGAAGTCGTCGCGTTCACCGATCCTACTGGCAAAATAGGTGGATCTATTGTTGGCAACTCTTTCAATGATCGCAACCGGAATGCTCGTAAAGATTCCACGGACGAAGGAATTGGCGGCTGGGAAGTCTTTGCAGATATCAATAGCAATGGCGTTCGCGAATTCGGTGAACCACGAACAACGACGGATTCATCCGGTAACTTCACTCTGCGTGTTGCACCGGGCACATACAATGTCCGTATCGTTCGTCCAAGCAATTGGATCCCCTCGACTAGTTCTGAACTTGTCAAAGCGGTAATCGTGGTTGGAAGCGCAGCTGTTACGGCTAACTTTGGTTCCGTAATACCCTCGGACACGGCCTCCGGTTTTAAATGGCTCGATATCAATGGTGATGGTATTCGTGACGCAAGCGAACCAGGTTTGGCTGGAGTCTATGTGTATCTAGATATCGATGGCGACGACCGTCCAGATATCGGTGAGCCGTCGAGCGTTACCAAGGCTGACGGGTCCTACTCGTTAATTCCTCCTGGTCGCGGTACGTACGCAATTCGCGAAGTTGTGGAGGCGGGTTACGTTCAGACATTCCCGGCTTCTGGCGAGCATACGGTTGTCTACGATGGCACCAATCCGCTTCGTGGTTTCGACTTCGGTAATAGCGAATCGTCAGATTGGGGTGATGCCCCGGCTCCGTACGCAACGACTCGCGCTCAAAGTGGTGCTTCACACGGCACAACACCCGGACTAAGACTCGGAGATGCCTTCGATCCAGAACAGGATGGTCGCCCATCTAACAATGCAGACGGTGATGATCTCGCCGGACTCTTGAATAGCACCGGTACTGTTATTGACGATGAAGACGGAGTTACACTCCTAACACCCATTGTTCGAGCCGACGGTTCCAATGTCATTCGCGTCAATGTGACTAACACTGCTGGTTCGCCTGCCTTTATTCAAGGTTGGATCGACTTCAACGGCAATGGCAGTTGGACAGACGCTGGCGAGCAAATCGCGACGAATGTCTCTGTGGCCACAAGTGGTTCTACGAACATTACCTTCGCCGCACCAACCAACGCTGTCAGTCGCACCTTCGCTCGATTCCGACTGTCACAGGACCAAAACCTCACTCCAACCGGGCGATCTAGAACGGGTGAAGTTGAGGATTATGTCTACTCTATCGTAGATGGCCCTCGTGTTCTCCTTCAACCAGATACCTTTACCGTTGCACGAAATAGTCGCGATAATGTTTTGGATGTCTTGGCAAACGACTTTAGCTTGCCAGGCGATGCGTTCACGCTCACAAGTGTCAGCAGTGGGAACCAGGGTGGACGAGTCGTCATCGACGCAAGCACCCAAACAGTCAAGTATTCGCCGTCACTGAGTTTCACCGGTCGAGACACTTTTACCTACACGGCAACGAGTGCTTCTGGCTATCGCGAAACTGCAACGGTGAGTGTCAACGTTGCTCTGCAATTTGTAGATCCCGTCGCCGTCGATGACTCTTTCGATGTTCCAACAAACTCCGTCGGGTTTCCCCTCAGCGTGCTCGCTAACGACGTCGAGGGCCGAGGCGGGGCACTGGTTGTGCTGAGTGTTACCACTCCTGATAAAGGCGGAACCGTAGTCATTGGCTCAGGTGCCCAAAGCATTCGCTACACGCCGCGCAATGGTTTCGGCGGAACCGAACAATTTCGATACACTGCCGTCGATGGAACGGGCAAAGTTACCTCTGCGAATATTACCGTCCATACCTTGCAGGGTGACCGTGCTGATGACGAAGTCGAGTTCAGCTTCTCCTTTCGCAATGCTGCCAACGACCAAACGATCACGGAAGTTCGCCAAGGCGATTCATTCAAGGTAGTCGTCTTAGTCAAAGATTTGAGGCCAGAGAAGGCTGCTGTTGAAACTCCACCCCGAAATATTTCGGATCCAGGTGTCTATTCGGCTTATTTGGACCTGCTGTACAATTCCGGTTTGGTCATTCCGAATGCTCCTACCGGCGGCACCCAAGATTTTGCTGCGACATTCATTAAACCGTATACGAGTGGGAAGGGAGGGAGTGCGATCATACCGGGAATTATAGACGAACTTGGTGCCTTCGGTGGTTTACTTCAAGTTTTCCCGCCGTCAGATTTTACTGAGGATCTGTCGAAGTACCGGGTTGTCGTCCTAGATTTTACGGCTGCATCAGCCGGCATCGCGGAGTTTGTAGGGGATCCTGCGGACAATATCCCTGGGTCAGAAGTAGCGTTTTACAACGCCCCATCCTCTGTCCGAGTTCCCAATGAGCAAATTCGCTTTGGACGATCGACGCTTGAGATTGTGCCAAACGGTGTTAATTTCCCATTTGCCGTCGATGATACCCGATTCAATGTGGCACAAGGCAACCCGTTCAATGTCGATGTTTTGACGAATGATACCGTGGGAACACAGCCACCGATTCGAATCAGTGCGATAACGCAGCCAGGCAGTGGCCAAACCCAAATCAACAACAACAATACTCCGAATAATTTTACGGATGATACAGTAACGTATTTTCCAAATACAAATTTTGTCGGCTTGGATCAGTTCAAGTATACGATTACCGACGAACGGGGTTTCACCTCGACCGCAACCGTTACCCTGCATGTTGGTGCCGATACCGGTGATGACTTCATTCGACTTCGTTTAAGTGCTACCGACCTGGCAGGAGTTCCAATCGATCAAATCACGGTTGGGCAACAGTTTCAATTGCGAGGGTATGTCGAGGACTTGCGAACCACTGCAACTGCGTTTGGAGTGTTCGCTGCCTATCAAGATATTCTCTACAGCAAGGGTCTCGTCTCGGTAAACATCAGTACCCTCCCAACCGACCCAGGATTCCAAGTTGCATATGATGGTCTATACAATAACGCAAAATCAGGTGATATTCGCATCCCTGGACTTATCAATGAAATCGGGTCGGCGCAGTCAACCGGGGGACCTACGGGCTTTGGCGAAAAACTTCAGTTTGTTGTCACGTTGACAGCTCGAAATATAGGGGCCGCGAATTTCATCGGGGATCCAGCGGACATCAAACCGTTCCACGACAGTTTCGTTTTCGATCCAACGACACCGTTGACTCCCTCCCAGATTCGTTACACATCGGACTCGATCTTGATCGTTTCAACTGCCGGTGGCAGTGGGTCCAGTGGCGGCGAAGGCAATACGAACTTGAACAACGCTTTTGACGTCAATAACGACGGGTTCGTTTCGCCGATCGACGTCCTAGTCTTGGTGAATTCATTGAACTCAGGTGGCAGCGGATTGCTGTCTGGTGCATTCAGCGACGGTGCCAGTGGTGAAGGTGGTGAAGGTCGATTCTTTTTGGACGTCAACCGCGACAATTACTTGTCACCGCTCGATGCCTTGATGGTCATTAACGAACTAAACACCAGACAGCAGAGTGGCAACGGAGAAGGCGAAGCAGCACCCATCGTAAATTCTGATGCATCGACGTTCAAGACCGAACTAGTTGATGTTCCATTTGCAACGAAGCGATCCGGCACGAGCTCAACCCTCGTCTATGGACCAATGCCGTCGACGGAAGAGTTGGAAAAAGCCTTTAGCCTTGATGAGTATATGTCATCAACAGACAGCGGAGAAGAGGAGTTCGACTACCTCGATGGTCTCGCCAGCGACGTCCTCAACAGCAAGTAGCTCACGCCCTACGCAACCACAGACTGCTAGCCTGCGGGAAATAACTGTTTAGCAACAGGCAGCTAGTGCTTTGTGACAACTAAGAATTAGGGTTGGCGGTAGTGGATCTTTTACAAGATCCACTACCCTCATATCAATCTATAACAAAGCATTAGCCTGCAGCTACGATAAAAATCCGCGAAGTGGTGTTGTCCAGCCAGCTAATCTATGAATTCGACAAAGATTGTGCCGCGGCGCCCTGCGCCGTGTTTCTAGCGTTCGCACATCTTTGCCACTCGACATCTTTTCTTGATGTAATCGAGTCATTCTAACCATCGCGGCAATGCCCCTTGGCCTTGCGTCCACCCTGCAAACGGAGGCTGGTGTTTACCAATAAATCCAATTCGAGATGGTTGATTTACCCTACAGGAAGTTTAATCCGTATACATGAATTTTGCTCTGTTATCCACGCGTTCCCAAGCTCCGGCTTGGGAACGCACACTCTGGAAGCTCTGCTTCCCGGACCCTGCATGTGAAAGACACACGCCATCAGCCCTCGGTGCCGACTAAGTGGTCTTTGGCTGGCTCGAGCTAGTGCTTTGTGACGGCTAAGAATTAGGGTTGAATCCAAATAACCGTTTGGGCGTTAGCCAAATGGCGCTTACTTTGCGATTTCGTGAACCGGCGGGCGCTAGCCCCGGGCCTAAATTCGCTGGCGAATTCGCCTAATACGAAGCCCGAGGACAGCGAGAATTGTTCAAAGTAATCAGCCGTTGGGCGTTAGCCCCGGTTTATGGATGTCGCGTAAACCGTGGCTAACGCCAAAACGGCTAATCCTAAAATCAAGCAGTAACAAAGCACTAGTCTCTGCGGGCGTCGAAGCAGAGCTTCAGAGACCCTCGTTACCAAGCCAGAGCTTAGGAACGAGGGTCTAAGACTAGAGGTGCTCACTGAGAAGTGTCGAAAAAATAACCTGCAAATGTTTGCTTTAGCAACATAACCGTGATAAATTCACGTCCGCTATGTTTTGCTTGCTCTTTTTGAAATCCTCTCTATCGAGCCACAATCATGAAATTTCAGCTTCGGCCTTGGTTCATCCGTTTGCTTTCCTACGTTGAGCAGCGGGCAAGTCATTATCGAATTCGAAGCAGGAAAACCACATCTTTCAGTTTGGATCGCCGGCCTAAATTCGAGCAGTTCGAACCTCGAATTGTAATGAGTGCGACGCAACCACTCCCGGCAATGCAGAACACGGTTTTACCATAAGACGTCAATGGAAACGGTCAAATTGAGCCCGCAGATGTTTTGGTGATCGCAACACCCACGGCTATTCATTAAGTATTAACGAAGTTCTTTCGACGAATTTAGACGTACCTGCCGGTACCAACTCTTTAACGTTCGCATATGGACCGCAAACAAGTCCATCGCCGCCATCAATCACCGCCTGCACTGACTCACCGACTGCATTGTGCCTTGATCCGGATCTAATTCCCGCTCCACCGCCGCCGCCAATCCCAACGCCGTCGTGTATTGACATTTGTGCTCCGACACCAATCCCCGCACCGTTACCATCACCAAGTCCGCCGTCAATCCCATTCGATCCATGCGATGGTAAAGGATGCCCAACTCCAACTCCAGCACCATCCCCAAGTCCAGCTCCGTCGCCAGACCCAACACCATCGCCAAGTCCAACTCCGTCGCCAAGTCCAAATCCAAATCCATCGCCATCGCCAACTCCAACTCCAACTCCAACTCCAACTCCAACTCCAACTCCGGCACCGGCACCGGCACCGTCTCCAATCCCAACACCGTCCGCGACATATACAATTCAGTCGAAAACTCTCAGCGAGAACATTATTGACGAGGAGGGGTCAGTTAGCGGCACTGTTAACGTAGTCAGTCCGTTAGGCGAGGACGGTATCAATTTTCCGGCACCGCAACTACTAACTATTAGTGCCGATAGCAACTTTAATGGCACAATTGAGGAGGACGAACTCCAAACGTTTCGGGTTAGTGGCCCATTGGATCCCATATCGTTTTCCATCAACTTCCGTGACGACGGCCTTTCTCCTGGCAATTCCACACCAAGCGACACCGTCAACATTACAATCCGCTTTGGCTTAGACGTCAAAAACGAAATAATCACAATTAACAATGTCCCTCCCGATATTATCGGCGTTCCCACTTTTGGTTTTGCGGAACTCTCGGGTAAGAGGTATGCGATGGTAAAAGTTTCGATAACAGATCCAGGTGCCCATGATGTACACACTGCGATGGTAACTTGGTCGGATGGCATTACGACGTCAGAAAGTAGCTTCATTCAGCAGTACACTTGTTCATCGGTGTTTGTGGGCACCGTATTCCGATTACTTCAACCGGACGAACAAATTTCGATGAAGTCAGTAATTGTTTGGGACGACGACTCTGGGGTAAGCCAAATACGTTCAAGGAGCTTACTAGGTTTGGATGCAAATAGCGATGACGACAACTTAAATCTACTTGAGGATCTTTCCGAAAGTGGTTTTGATGATGATGACCTAAAATCGATTAGTCTCAGTCAGCTTTTGACGAATGGAATGGACCTTGCAAAGGGAACCCGATATTTGAAATATGACAACAAGAGTGTTCGAATTTGGGACACTCAGTCAAAAAACAACTTGATTCAGTACGGAAGTATCCACAAAAGCCAAGATCAAGTTTGGGTGGAAGGAATATCTTCTTCCCGATCGGAGATTTTCATGGAATGGGTTCCAAACGCTGGCGTTAACCACGGTTGTAGTATTTACGGAACCATCGTTGGACATGTTATCGAAGTTGTTGTGACCTCCTACCCCTTGGATTTGGATACGGACAGCGATGACACGTTAGTAGTTGATCGATCCGCGTACGAGGATTCGATCGAAAATACTGCCGGGAAAGGAAAAAAGGTATTTAGGCGTTCCGCTCCAGCTGAGACTATTTTGGAAGCAAATGCGTTTGGTTTTAACGATGGATACAAACTTACTCTAATTGTTTCGCCTGGGCTAAACGTCTGGGCCGATTCCGCGAAAACCGCACGGCTTACTTCCCCGAACTTCGTATCCATTCCAAATGACGATACGCAGAGCGAATCGTACACTTGGACGTCGTGGGTTGGCCTAGGGTCGCAAATGACCTGTCAGACATTAACATCCCTACCGAAGTGTTGGGAGAATATGATCCAGTGGACATGGCTGGTTCTATTCCCGACGCAGAGGCCGCCGTTGCGACACAGGTTACAGAGATTGTAATCATGGGGCCTGAATATGAGCCAAACCAAAATTTGGACTATGATACGCTCTGGCGAATGTCTTGGTACGACCGAATAACGGCTCAAACTGGAAATACCAGGACGATATTCAATCGTCCCTCTCGGTTTTTTGCAACCCATGGCTCGCTTGGAGGTACTCCGGGATACAATGATAGCTGGGAAAGTTCGCATACAGCTTACCATTATGCGTTAGACAGGACCGAATCAATGAGAGCGGACCGATACTTCCTTGGCGTTTTACGAGCCCGTCTCAACATTGTGATTCGAAATATCTCGGACTCGGAGTATGGATTCCCCCTTAATAATCCGACAACAATTCCATAAGCTGAGAAAGTCGAGTAGATTCATGAATTTTTACCGAACAGCGTCGTTAGCTATGCTGATTATCCTCTTCAATGTCGGAACCTGGATTTTTTGCTACCTCTATGAGGCATCCAGCATGTCGATGATCCATTCCTAGCCCTTATCGTCTTTAAAAAGTTTGGGGGATCGCGTACTAAGACCCCACTTCTGGTTGACTGGAATATTGAAAGGAAGTGTTTTCGGGCCTGTGATTGTGCTTATCACTGAGTTTTTTGTAGTCTTGATAGTCATGAAATTTTTTTTTGATGGTAGAAGACTTGTGAGTGTGCTGTCTAGAGATGCTGGCAAAAGGACAAACAAGGGTTAGGTCGATCAGAGAAGGGACTGGTCAGCTATCAACTGCACTCTTGCTGCCGTGCTGCCCAACCAAAATTATCTTGAACCGCGACCAGTCGTCGATGGACCGATATTAAATGGGTTGGCGTCCTTCTGTCTGTTCGTGGAGTTCCTGTTCGTTCACTTGAGCATGTCTATGGCCTTTTGGAAGAAATCGGGAGGGCCGAAGTTACCTGATTTGAGAGCAAAGGCCATCGGGGACTCGTCAATGGACTCCGTCCAAGGAACTCCCGTTGCAATGCGAGGCCCGATTCGAAGGGCTCGAACGCCCAAGCTTGAAACGACTGCACCGGACGTCTCACCTCCGGCGACAATCATGCGTCGCACGCCACACTCCTTGACCAATCGCGATGCGATTGCGGCAAAAGTCGACTCGATGGCCGCTGCAGCGACCTCTCGGCCAAACTCCAATTGGTGGCATGCGACGGCGTTTGCCTCCGCAGTCGAATAAATCAGAATCGGAGTGTCCGAATTCTGCTTGCTACTCCAATCGATTGCTTCGCTGACAACCTTGTCGCGACCGCAAACACACTGCCGAACGTCCAATGGAAAACTTGGGAAACGCGATTGCATGACGGCGACCTGTTCCTGTGTCACTTGCGAGCAACTGCCCGACAAAATTGCAGTCCGACCAAGGACCTCCGGCATGCGAGGAATCGATCGCTCATTCGACAAGAGTCCCAATGCGCGGTAGATATCCGGCAGCTCGATCGCAAGACCGGAACTGCCCGTCACTAACGGCATATTCGCACAAGCCATGGCGACGGTTTGCAGATGCTCTTTGGATAGCGCGTCGACGATGAGGAATCGTTTTCCCGCAGCCTGCAAGACTTGCATGGTTTCCTGCAACGGTTTATATCCTCCTTGAATTTGCCCGTAGGGGACAGATACGACCCGAAGACCCGTCTGTTGAGAGAGGACCCGAACCAAGTTTGCATCGTTCATCGGAGTCAGCGGGTGGTGCTCCATTCCTGACTCGCCAAGCAACTTTCCGCCTACGAATAGATGGCCCTGATAAACGGTCCGGCCGTATTCTGGAAATGCGGGACAGAAGATCGTTTGCGATGCTTTTAATGCTTCAAGCAACGCTTCGGCGACTGGCCCAATGTTTCCCTCGTCTGTCGAATAAAAGGTTGAGCAGTATTTGAAATAGAATCTGCGAGCTCCCATGGCTTGCAGCGATTCAAGTGCAGAGAGCGATTGCCGGACCGCTTCGTCGCGATGGCAGGAACGAGTTTTCAAAGCGATCACAACCGCGTCCGCCCCTGCTATCGCATCGAACGAATTGGGGACTCCCAGACACTGAACGACGACCAAGCCAGATTCCACTAGATTGCTTGCCAAGTCCGATGCGCCAGTGAAGTCGTCGGCTATGCATCCTAAAAGCGGGCGATTCATCCATTCTCCCAAGCGGGAAACGCTTCCAGAGAGTCCCCTGCGAACCGAAAGTAATACTGAACTCTCTTCATCGATTATACCTTATATTTTTCGGGGCAGATTTTTGTTGGAAGCCGCTGGCGATCGACGCGTTAATAGGCGTGATTCAAGGCCCCGGGATAGCGCCCAATGGTTCATGAAATCGCAACCATTTGGCTAACGATTTTAATCGTTCGTATGGCAACTATCCTAATTTCTGCGTTGCAACGATCGTTGTAACATCGCAAAGAGCCTCTCACAATTCCAGCGAACTAAATGCCTCGATGAATGGGTGCTCTCCAAATTGAGTTGCGTTCGCCATGAATTTCTGATTTATTTTTGAATTTAGCGAAACTTTATCGATGCGATAACGGAATCCGTCATCATAGCCTTAGCGGGGCGATGTCTATCATTAAGTCATATTTAATCTAGTCTTTTCGTTCTTTTCAGGAGTTGTCGCGACACACAGGCGGTTGCCAGTTCGCATTCGTTGATGGATCGATTCCTTTTATTTCTGACTCAATTCAACATACCGCTACCAACTTTAACCCTCCAGCGGTAACGGCGAGTGGTCCGTTTGGGACGTACCAACGCATGGGTTCCATGGACGACGGCAACGTTATTTCGCTGGACTTGTAATCGTAGAACAGTCTGCTAGCCTATTATCCGTGACTCTCGCTTTAGGCAAAAAGGGAGTTGTATGAAACCGGTTTCTTGTCGATTATTTTGATCTATTTTATTTGTCCTGTTCGTTACAGGCTGCGGGTCAGTGGACCGCAACTTGGTACCGTCACAGGGACTGTGACGCTTGATGGGAAACCCGTCCTTGGCGCCCTGGAGACATTTATTTGCAAAGCGCGAGATGGCACAAGTTCTTATGGAAAGACAGATGCCAATGGCAAATAGCGACTGGAGTATACGACGGACAAATTCGGCGCGATGCTAGGCGTCCACGACGTTACAATTGATACAACTCGAGTGTCCAAGGAGGATGAACCGGACACTGGAACGGTCGTGAAAACAGAATTTGTTCCGATTCCAAAACACTACGCACGTGGAGCGTTGGCTACGGAAGTGAAATCTGGAAGCAACGCAAACGATTTCGCCCTGACGACAGCGATACCAAAATAAGGCAGACGAGGATGGCTACTCCCAAAGATCGCATTGTTCGACTAGCAACGGTGCAAATGATGTGCAGCGAAAGCCAAGAACAAAACTTGGCGAAAGCCATTGCACGAGTTCGGCAGGCAGCGGCGCTGGGTGCAAACATCGTCTGCCTACAGGAACTGTTCAACGCACCTTACCCGTGCCAAAGCGAGGATCACGACCGATTTCAGTGGGCTGAGGCGATTCCTGGTCCGACAAGCAAAGCGCTAAGCGAAATTGCAAAGGAGTGTTCGGTTGTCGTAACCGGTTCTGTTTTCGAACGCCGAGCGCATGGACTCTACCACAATACCGCACTTGTTTTCGACAGTGATGGAGCTCAAGTCGGTTTCTATCGAAAGATGCATATTCCCGACGATCCGCTTTACTACGAGAAATTTTACTTTACGCCCGGCGATACCGGTTTCACGGTAGCCAAGACGAGTGCTGGCGTCCTAGGTGTTGGAGTCTGTTGGGATCAATGGTATCCCGAGGCGGCTCGGCTTTTCGCTTTGCGCGGTGCCGAGATCCTTCTTTATCCAACGGCCATCGGTTGGAGTGTCGCAGACAAACCACTCTATGGACGAAGCCAACACGAAGCTTGGGAGACGATGATGCGATCTCATGCCATCGCCAACGGAGTATTCGTCGGTGCGGCCAACCGAGTCGGTGTCGAGAGCTCTATCGAGTTTTGGGGAGCTTCGTTCGTATTTGATCCAGCCGGCAATTTGTTGCATCGAGCAAGCCATTCAGATGAAGAAATCGTCATTGTTGAATGCAACCTAAGCCAAATCGATGTCCAGCGGACGCACTGGCCGTTCTTGAGAGATAGGCGAATCGATGCTTATGGAGATCTGACGAAACGATGGATCGACTCATAAAAAAGCGACCAGCTTTTGGCTGGCCGCTTACCTAACGGTTTTTGATTTCAGGTATCTAATAAAAAAATTAGAATTGCTTTTTACGTCAACCGCGTCAATCAAGTTGAAGTTGTTGTACTTCAATCGGGTTCTCGCCAATTCGACCAAGCTGGTCCGAAGGACGACGACTGCCATAGTTGGGCCAACCGCCGATTTCGGCCAGCTCAGGCATTAGCTCGATCAGTTGCTCACGCAGCATTGTTGTCAAGCGTGCTACTCTCGGTGAGGCCACAACCTCGGTTAATGCGACGACCGTCTTCATCACTTTCACCATTGCCGCTCTCGATTGAACGGGATCGGAAAGTTCAAAGTCGTTATCTACGATAAGATTTTCGATTGGAACCTCCAGGGCCTTTGCCCAACGAGTCAAGTCGATGAGAGTCAAATTCGAATCTGGCAACTCTTGTTGCTTGAGATCCTGAACGTCGACTCCACTCCGGAGAGAAATTGCGCGCAAGGTCAATTCTTGCTGAACTCTCACTTCAGCAATGCGGTGCAAGGGTGGAGCATCGCACAATTTGCTGGCCTCACGCACCGTTGGCACACAATCTATGGAAGAGGGAGTGCACATCGGAATCGTTGCCATAAGGAAAACTACCTCCGTTTGACTAAAGATCCAAAACGCTGAAAATCGCATCGCACGCGCCATGCAATCCGCTACAGCAATGAATGCGTGCGGCCAAAGAAAAACAAGTCCCAAGTCGTAAATTTTTTCAAAAACGGTAGCCACTACCACTCCAACGATGATTGGGCTACATTCTTGTTTCGCGATGTCGCTGTGGCGAAATGGCAGACGCAGCAGATTTAAAATCTGCTGGGGGAAACCCCGTGCGGGTTCGAGTCCCGCCAGCGGCATCTTTTTCGAGGGCTGACATGATTGGTTCGCGCTGGATCGTTTTTATTGCCGCATTTTCAGGCCTCATCGGGGTCGGCATCGGTGCTATGGGCTCTCACTCGCTTGCCAAACGTCTCCAAGAGTCCGGATTGTCCCAAAGCGATATCCAAAAAAAAATCGGGCAGTGCGAAATTGCAGTGAAATACCAGATGGTCCACACCTTGGCCATCCTTGCGGTCGGGCTGTGTCCCGCTACAGAAACTCGGCGTGTTTGGAAAGTCGCCTGCATCCTGTTTTTTGTAGGCGTTTGCCTATTCTCAGGGGGGCTCTATAGCATGGTTTTTCTTGACAGAATGGGGCATTGGAGCATCGTTCCCTTGGGGGGGGCTACCATGATGATCGCCTGGCTAGTGCTTGGGATTGGTGCAATTTTTCCGAGTAAATCCAACGTTGGTACTGGCAAATCCGCAACGTAGGTTTAATACTTAGAGAGTTTTCGTTCAGAAACAGCAAACAGTGAGACATTAGCATGCGTAGTTCGAAATGGTTTTTCCGATTCATCGCAAAATGGACGTTTGCAATCGGTTGCGTAGCGATTGGCAGCTTGACGATAGAGCCGCAGGCTTACGCTCACCATCCTTTCCGCCATCACCACGGTTGTTTTGGATCGTTCGGTTGGGGTTCGCACTACTATGGCGGCTATTCCAGTTTTTACGGACTGAGTTCATCTTACTATTACCCATCCCTTTCGTTCGGCTATGTACCTCGGTATTACTCGGTTAATTATTACCCACCGACCTACTTTGCACCGGTCTATTATCCGCCGGTTTACTACGCTCCAGCATTTGCACCCTGTTCAACGTGGGGCAACGTCAATTTCAACTTGGGCTTCCCAGTCGCAGCCAACAATAGCGTGCCGCGAAATTTAACCGTTGGTTCGTCCGATGCCAAAACCCAACTGAAAAGTCCGCTTGCCGCAACTCAGACTCGTCCATTTCAAACGAGAACGCAGCTCGCGTCGATGCAGCTTTCGATGAGGGACCCTCTTGAGCAAATCGCCAAGGTCAATGGATCTGTCGCAAAGGAACCAGGCGTCAAGCTGGTTTCCAATAAGCCGGCACTGTTGCAGCCTTATTCGCCCATTTGGACCAAGGCAGCTGTCGGGATTGTCGACGACATGGTGGCTGCGGGAGAATTGGATCATGCGCATTCGTCTTGCAAAAGCATGGAGCGAATCACGCAACCCAAAGGATCCGGAGTCTATCTCCGCCAAGCATTGCTCAGCTACTTTTCAACCGACGCAAGCGAAACGCAAGCGAGATCGACCGACGAAATTTTGCATCTGCTGGAGCTGGCTTGTGCGGCCGGAAGCCAAGTGCAGCCGAGCGAACTCGCCAAGGATTCACTTCGAGACTATTTTGCAGCTTGTATGGTCGACGTAAACGGAACGCTGGAACGCCTTTCGAAATCGGTGTTGGAGTCGCCGAACAACTCGGGCCGCGAATTGCTACTCCTGTCAGCATTGCTCAAGCTAGATGGCCAACCGGATCGTGCAAAGTTATTTGCAAACGAAGTTGGGGAACAGGTTGCCGGGTCGGGAGCGTTTCGCTGGAACAATCTGTTAGAGGCATGCTTGAACTAGTGGAAATGAATTTCCGCACTACTCCTATCTCCCGAGCTGCTCGAGGATCGCGACTACGTAGAGAAACGATTTCTGTACGGAACTAATTTGAACGCGTTCGCCTACCGCATGATTGCCCTTGATATTTGGTCCGATCGAAATCGTATCCAGTCCAGGTAGCTTCTCGATTAGCAACCCGCATTCGAGTCCCGCATGGATGGCATGTACCTTTGGGTTGGAATCGAACAGCAGTTCATATTGCTCGATCGCAATTTTCAAGAGTGGGGACTCTAGTCTTGGTTTCCATCCAGGATATCCGTCCGCGATTTCGACAGTACCATGGGCAAGTCCCACGATCGACCGCAGCGTGTCGCAAATATCGTCTGCTGCAAAGCCAGTTGTCCCACGAACACTACAAATGATCTTGGCTGATTCGGGTGTAGCGAATTCGACGATCGCTAGATTGCAGGACGACTCGACCAATGTGGGAATCTCGGGTGTCATCTCGCAGATGCCGACTGGAATCCCATTGAGCATCTGCAGGAACGTTTGAGTGCTTGCAACGGATAAACAGGACTCAGGTTGTGAATCCGAGATCCGAGTCATTTCGATGATGATCGGGTTTTCACGGCCTGCGTAAAGTTGGTTCCATTGATCGCAACATGCTTCGATTGTAAGTTGGGCGACAGCGGACTCGGCAGAATCGAAAACGATGACTGCTGTGCAGACATCTGGAATTGCATTTCGCCGCGAACCACCGCTCAGTTTCAGTAGGCGTAAATCGACTGCATCGGAAAGTCTGCGCAACGCTCGCGACAATAATCGTATAGCATTGGCTCGTCCTTGATTGATTTCGACGCCGGAGTGTCCTCCCTTGAGCCCCTTGAGCCCGACCGAATAGCAAGTTTGGTTTCCGACTCGTTCTAGTGTGCCTTCCCAACTTATTTCGATATCGCGGCCGCCAGCTGCTCCGATCGTGATTTCGTCATCATCCTCGGTATCGATGTTGATTAGCAGTTTCCCCGTTAAGCCAAGTGCCTGAGGGTCTAGTCCAAAGGCACCTGTCATCCCTGCTTCTTCATCAATGGTGAAAAGCAGTTGCAGTGGCACAGGTCGATGGTTTGACTCAGCCAAGGCCATCATCATTGCCACTCCAATTCCGTTGTCTGCTCCGAGTGTGGTGAAAGGGGCATTGATCCAATCGCCCGAGGCGTTGGGATCAAGTCGTTTTTCATTTGCAGGATTGAAATCGCCACGAACGGTTGGGATCATCCCCCGTGCGGCGTCAGCACCATGCGCATCCCCCTCTGCGGTGACCGACACAATATCGACGTGGCATTGCAGTATGACGGTGGGTCCTTTTCCATCGGCAACGGTTTCTGGCACATGGACGACCAAGTTGCCAGCAGCATCACGACGTGCCTCGAACCCCAACCCATCCGCCCATCGATTCAAAAAATCGATCGCTGCCCCTTCCGCTTTGGATGGTCTAGGCACTTGGAGCAATTCAAAAAAGCGGCTCCAAACGAGGGTGGGTTCAGGAACTGGGAATGTCGGAATCATGGCGAAAAGCCCGTCTTGGTTTGAATCGAAAGGGATGGGGAGTGACCGTTGCGATTGGGTATTGGTCGAACAGGTGTCGCGAATTTTCTAACTTGCGCGACGTCGGAACTTGAAAAGAATTTGAATAGGCCAGGTGATGAGACCGAAGAGCGAGTTAATTGCTCGTGCTGTGATCGCAAAGAGATGTCGAAATGCGATAACGAGCGGACGCAATGTGGCCTTGACTGCTGGATACTTTTCATACGCCATGTGGACCAACACGATCATGAAAATTCCACCAAACTTTATCGGCTTCTTGATATGGTAATGCAAGGTATGGCTCGTAGCATTCTGAACAGGCACTACATCGGTGGTATTCAAATTGTCTGAGATGTCGGCAGACTCTTCACCATGAATAATGTCGTAACCAAATACGGGCAAGTCCTGCCGGACATAGGTGTCCCAGAAGAGCTCCATGCATAGCAATGCACCGACGAAGCCTACCAACAAAAAGGCAGTATGTTCGAGCCAGGGATGTTTTTCGAGCAACTTGATACAGTACCCAGCCACGAGTCGAAGCGTAATAATACCGATGGTCACGCCAACATAGACCAGAATGAGACTGTCTCGAGCGAAAGCGACCGCTGCGACGACGTTGTCGAAACTCAGGCTGAGGTCGAGAAAGGCGATCAGAGCAATCGTTTTTGCAAAACTCGGGGGGGCTCGATGTGTTCCCTGGTGCTCTTCGTCCTGTTCGTTTTCTGCAAAATGGTTGCACATCAACCAAATCAAATAGCTCGCACCCAAAACCATCAGCCAATGGTTGTTGATGATGTACGATGCAAGGATCAAAGCAAGGATGCGGAATCCATAAGCACCCGCATAGCCGATCGTCATCGCTATTTTTCTTTTTTTTTCATCTAGATGCGATGCCAGGGCGGCAATGGCCAAAGCATTGTCAACCGAAAGCAATCCCTCGATCACAATCAACGCCACGACAACCTGCAGCGATGCAAGAGTGAAAATCGATGAAAAATCAGCTTCCGCCAGCAGATTAAAAAACATGAACGGACGAACTTTCCTTGTGGTTGCACCAGGATCCTACTTTTTTTCAGAGCTACCACGAAAGACCTCTGCTCTCCAGCTGCTCTAAACGGTTATGCTACCAATACTTGCGAAGATTGCAAGGTAAATATTCGCCATAGCATGGGAGCGGCAAGGCGTTTTAGCCGCCGGTTCTCATGCCATTCGCCCTTGGCCTGTCGGTTGTGCCGCCGTCAAGGTTTTGGGACCGCAGTAAATTGGAGGCGAACTTCGTTGCTATCAAAGAAGTAATGGCTCAATCTCGCGATCACCTTCCACCGTTCGATTGCCTTTTCTGCTTCACGCTCCTGTTGCTCTAGTTTTTTGATTTCGCCAGCAAAGTCGATGGTGGTTCGGCCACGTGGTTTCGATCGAGCTGTTCGAAGCGTTTCGATAGCGTTGTTAATCCATTGGCGATAATCGATTAGTCTATTACCGATATTCTGTGCTTCGCGCGGACCAATCCAAGTGGGTATTGCCCCTGGGCCTTCACGCAGCCCAACCGCTGTTATAACTTGCCATCTCGCACCAGGCTTGGACCAGATTTCGACTACCAACTCCGGATCTTCATCTTCCATCGCAATCCTCCACGTCGCTTTGCCTGTCCCCTCGATGGCAACACTTTCCGCAGGTTCAACGACCAAATTTTTTACCAGCTTCAACTCGATTTCGCAACGGCTTGCTTTTGCCAAAACAGGCATCCCGACCAACACGGTCTCTTTGGTGATGGCGGCTTGGAGTCGAATCGGCCGTTCCAATAGGATTCGACCGCTTTCGGACTGGATTGTATTTAGAGCGGCCGGAAGAGCAGCTTCGTTGGATTCGGCCTCTTCGCTGGCTGTTCCGTCCGCTAAAATAGTCGGTAGACCGATCCCGGCGGGATATAACGACTCGCTGATGATCGAGGCGGCGGATACGGAATCGAGACTCAGCGTTCCTTGTTTGTTGGGCCTGAGTTGTGCGAGCAGGGTCTCAATAGTCAACTCGGACTGCTGTACCGAAGCTTCGTTATTTAACGTTGTCGGATCGCCGGTGATGGTGAGTTCCTGAATCTCTATTGCAGTTGAGTTTTTGCCATTATCAGAGTCGTTTCCTAAAGCAGCGCTTTTACCGACGGCGATCATTTCATTGGGAGTTCTATCGTCTAGACTGAGGAGCCAAATGCTGAGAGTCAAAATGGTGATCGCCGCAGCTACAGAACCAATCGGAAGCCATTTCGAATTGTTTTTTCTCTTGCGTCGAAGCGTTCCCGCTGAATGGCTCGAGTGGCGACTCTGGGTGACTGGTTCGAAATCGACTTGCGATTCCAACGTGGGTCTGCAGTGTGGCCAATCGGGAGCTGGACTGGAGGAGGGTGTTGTATGCGGCAACGTCGGGACTGCTACCGCAGTCCGCTCGAGACCGCTCCGTGTGAGATGGTTCAGCACGTCCGAGAGCGGAATCAGTATTCCATCTTCGGTGACCAGCGTTTCGGCAGTACTGGGTAGAGTGGATTTTCCCAATTGATTTTGCCAGTCTTGAATCACCGACTGCGGTGGACTTCCCCACGTTTGCAGTGTTTTAGCGACAAGTTGGAGGCTGGAGCAGCGTGTCCCCAAAACGGCACCAAAGGACTCGCTGGTAATGACGAAAAAATTGTCGGGCGGAATGCTTGCACATCGACCACCGTCAATCTCTTGAACTGATATTCGTACTTGTTCGGACAGTCGTTGGTTGATTGACCATGGATTGGAAATTGTATTTGAGCCGCCGAAATTGGAATTTGATTCGCAAAGTGTCGACTCCAATGGACGGAAATACCATGGGTCGTTTCCGGGTTGCGACAGTACACAAGACCAGACATGGGCGTTGATCTGGTAGTAGTTACTTTGAAAAAAAGGCAATTGAGCTGCCTGCGAAGGTTTGCCTGAAAGCAATTCGGTTAACGCAAGAAGGTGCGGCTCCGGAATGATCATTTGGACCTGCTCCCGTTTTTCGGGCGAGTAACGGCAATTGACGGTTTGAAGTAGTGAAAGTACACTCTTTCCCTGTATTTTGGGGGTCTGTCTGTATAGATATCCGACGCTGTCGAACCCCCTTTGATTTTTGCAGAAACACGGGAGCATTGCATTCGGCCATGGCAAACAAGTTGATTTATTTTTTTGGGAAATCTAAGACCGACGGTGGCGGAGACATGAAGGCTCTGCTCGGTGGCAAAGGCGCCAACCTTGCCCAAATGACCAAAATTGGTTTGCCTGTCCCGTCGGGTTTTACCATTACCACCGAAGTCTGTGTAAGCTATTACAAAAATGGCCGCAAAGCACCGGCCGACCTAGCCCCGGACATGGAAAAGGCCGTCAAATGGCTTGAGAAAGAAGCTGGAAAGAAATTCGGGGACGTCAAGAACCCCCTTCTAGTTTCCGTCCGATCGGGTGCCCGCGACTCGATGCCAGGAATGATGGATACGATCCTCAATCTGGGCCTCAACGACGCAACTTGTGAAGGTCTCGCAGCGGCAACCGGCAATCCACGTTTCGCTTGGGACTCCTACCGCCGATTCCTGCAAATGTACGGCGACGTTGTGATGGGCGTCCAAAAAAAGAAGGAGAACGATCACGATCCGTTCGAAGCCGTTATGGATGGGCTTAAAAAGGAAGTGAAGGTCAAGGACGATACCGAGTTCACTGCCGCCCAGCTGCAAGAATTGGTCAAGCGATTTAAAAAGCTGATCAAGGATTGGACGGGCAAGTCGTTCCCAACCGATCCCGTCAAACAGCTTGAGGGTGCCGTTTTCGCCGTCTTTAGCTCGTGGATGAACGATCGGGCTATTCTCTATCGCCAAAAGTACCGCATTCCTGACGAATGGGGCACCGCAGTCAACGTCCAAGCGATGGTATTCGGCAATATGGGGGACGATTGTGCGACCGGTGTTGCGTTCACCCGTGACCCTGCCAACGGTGAAAATGTGTTCTACGGCGAGTACCTCGTCAACGCACAAGGAGAAGACGTCGTTGCAGGCGTACGAACACCATTGACCATCGCGGACATGGCCAAGGACAAAACCATCGGTGCAGCTCACAAGGAATTGAACGATGTTCGGAAGATCCTCGAAAAGAACTTCGGCGACGTCCAGGACTTCGAGTTCACCATCGAGAAAAAGAAGCTGTACATGCTTCAAACTCGCAACGGAAAGCGAACCGCTTTGGCCTATGTTAAGATCGCTCACGACATGGTCAAAGAAAAGCTGATGACCCCAGAGCATGCGATCAAGTCCGGAGATCCAGAAGCTCTCAACCAACTCCTGCAGCCGATTTTCGATACCACCGCGTATGCAAACGCTGGAAAAGAAGGCCGATTGTTGGCCGTCGGACTACCTGCCGGCCCCGGTGCAGCTTCTGGTTCCGTTGTCTTTACCGCTGGTAAAGCCGAAGAGCTGGCTGCCAAAGGGCAAAGCGTTGTCTTGGCCCGTATTGAAACCAGTCCAGAAGATCTTCGAGGCATGATCGCTTCGGATGGCATTCTAACAGCGCGCGGTGGCGTATCCAGCCACGCCGCATTGGTTGCTCGCCAAATGGGCAAAGTATGCGTTGCTGGGGCTGGTGATATCGAAATCGATTACCACAAGGGGACGCTCAAGTGCAAAGGGGTTACGCTCAAGGAAGGTGACCCAATTAGCATCAACGGCACGACCGGCGAAGTCTTCCATGGCAAGATTGCAACTGCCGACAGCGAACTCAAGCAGGTCTTGGTCAATAAGACCATGAAGCCTAAGGACAGCAAAGTATTTCAGTACTACGACTTCTTGATGAAGCTCGCGGATAAGTATCGAACGCTGGGTATGCGAACCAACGCTGACCAACCCGACCAGGTCGTCAACGCGATTGCTTTCGGTGCCGAAGGAATTGGCCTCTGCCGAACCGAGCATATGTTCTTCGAGGGGGACCGAATCATCGCTGTCCGCCAGATGATATTGGCAAAGGCAGAAGACGATCGCAAGAAGGCATTGGCCACTTTGCTCCCTTATCAGCAAAAGGATTTCGAAGGAATCTTTCGCGCATTGAACGGCCTGCCAGGTTGCATTCGATTGCTCGATCCACCGTTGCACGAATTCTTGCCTCAGCACGACAACAAGAAAGGGCAAGAAGAAGTTGCCAAGCAACTCAAGACAACGGTCGCTGAAGTGGCTAGGTTGGTTTCTGAACTGCATGAGTTCAACCCCATGCTAGGTTTTCGAGGCTGTCGTCTCGGTATCTTGCGTCCTGAAATCACCGAGATGCAAGCGAGAGCGATATTCCAAGCCGCAGCCGTTGTTCTCAAAGAGGGAATCAAGGTCAAGCCGGAGGTAATGGTGCCGTTGGTCGGTTTCAAGAAGGAACTGGATCTGCAGATGGAGATCGTTCACCGCGTGGCTGGCGAAGTCATGAAGGCGACCGGCAAGAAGTTTGCATACACGGTCGGAACCATGATCGAGGTTCCGCGTGGTGCTTTGACCGCAGATGAAATTGCCGAGTCCGCCGAGTTCTTCTCGTTTGGAACAAACGACCTCACCCAGACTTGTTTGGGAATGAGCCGAGACGATTCGGGTTCGTTCCTGCCCGCCTACCAAGGTTTGGAGATCATCAAGGCGAATCCGTTCGCTTCGATCGATCGAACGGGAGTGGGTCAGCTAATGAAGATTGGCGTGGACAAAGGCCGTTCGACGAAAGCAGACCTCAAGATTGGTATTTGCGGCGAGCACGGTGGTGACCCATCGTCGGTCGAATTCTGCCACATCATCGGTTTGGATTACGTCAGTTGCAGCCCATTCCGAGTGCCGATTGCACGCCTAGCAGCTGCCCAGGCAGCCCTTCGGCATCCGCCAAAGCCAGTCGTGGCCAAGGTGATCAAGGAAACAAAGGCAAAATCGGGTGCGACCAAGTCGAAGACATCTGCAAAGTAGTGCATTTGGTTCGCTAGGTGATTAAAGTTCAAAAAGCGGAGGCCGGTTGGTTTCCGCTTTTTTATGGAAAAGCGTTTAAGCTTGACTTTAGGATTGCACCGCAGCCCTAGCCAAATTGCATAAACCAAATTGCGCTGACCATGGGGGTTTCGTGAACCGGTGGGCGCTAGCCCCGGGCCTGAATTTTCGCTAACCGAAGGCGATCTGTGTATGGAAACACTGCCCCCGCCAATCGACTTCGCCCCAACATAAATCGATAGCTCGTGCGTTGAACCATAGTGGCTAGCCATCGCAGAAGTCTGGCTGCATATCAGGTGAAACAGACTGAGGCTTGCCCGGGGCTAGCGCCTCATCGGTTCACCAAGTCGCAGTTCAAGAACTATTTGGCCAGTGTCAGCCAGCGACTACGGCTCAGACAAGCCCCTAATTTTCCTGTAGAATGTTACTTTAGAGAAGCCTTCGTCCAGCAACAGGAACTTGGAAAAACGATGCCGATTTACGTATACGAAGTGATCCAATCTGGAGGCGATGACGGAGAGACGTTTGAAGTACTACAAGCAATGAGCGATCCGCCCTTAACGCAACATCCAGAGACGGGACAACCGGTTCGCAGATGCATTTCATTGCCGTCCGCTGCGGGCATGTGGTCTGACATGAAAACGGCAACCAGCCTTAGCGACAAGAATCTAGACGCGAAGGGCTTTACCAAATACGTCAAGATGGGAGATGGGATGTATGAAAAGCGAGCGGGTAAAGGGCCTGACGTAATCTCCGCAAATGACTAGAGATGCATTCCGACGAATCCGCCTTTGTCCTCCATAGCCCGCTCCATTTGTAGCAAACGCTTCTTGGTTTGCTCGGGATCACCGACTCCAATGTAGCGATTGAACTCGAACAGGACGGCTTGGCTCACTGTCTCCTCAAACCATTTCACAACGTGCTGTTCGAGCCATGAACATGTTTCTTTGTCGAGTGTTACCTTCAAAAACGTATGCCTAGCACGAGTGTCGGAATCGTCTGTGAAAACGACCCCTTCGAACCTAAATGCAATCATTCCGTTAAGAGGGTCGTTGGTTACAAAGAAACGGCAAGTTGCATTGTGCAAAAAATAGGAATTGTGTGTTCCGTGTTCCGCGATGGCCGCTTTGATCCGAGAATACTTGGCAGTAAGTCCAGGTGAAGCATCCAACGGCGGATCTAGTCTTGCCATGCTACGCAGTGGTATGCAATCAAATGCGATATCGACTGGTCGTGAGTTTGTACAATTGATGTCAGCAGAGGTAGTATCGTTCATGATTTCGATCCGTTAATTTCCAAATGCGGCGTTTAAGAGTTCTCGCTCTTCCAATTGGTGCGCTCGCAGGGAACCGGTTGATGGGCTAGCGGACTCGACACGCGAGATCCGTTCCAGTTTGTGTCGCACGGAAATTTCGTCGCCCCATCGCATCTTCACATGGGTCCATGCGCCCATATTGGTTGGCTCATCCTGGTACCAATAAACGGGCGTTCCAGCAGCATACACACTGAGTGCTTCGACAACTCTCGCCGCCTCAAGTGGATAGAACTGGTCGATACGGACGAGTGCGACGTCGTCGCGGTTAAGCCTGGTACGCTCCGCAAGCAAATCGTAGTAGGCTTTGCCTGTGCTCATAATAATTCGAGTCGTCGGCGAACGCGCTGGACGATTGTCTGGAACGATCCTTTGGAAATGACCATGCTCGATGTCATCTAGAGTGGATACACAGGACTTGTTCCTCAGCAAACTCTTTGGCGTCAGAACAATCAACGGCTTGCTCCATTTCGACTTGGCTTGACGGCGCAGCAAGTGAAAGTATTGTGCTGGAGTTGATGGCTGGGTTACTTGAACATTGTGTTCCGCAGTCAACAATAGAAATCGCTCGAGACGAGCGCTGCAATGCTCAGGACCTTGGCCTTCGAAACCATGAGGCAGCAGCATAACCAAACGGCTTAGTCGTTTCCATTTGTCTTCTGCACTGGTAATGAACTGATCGACTACGCACTGTGCAACGTTCCAGAAGTCGCCGAACTGTGCTTCCCATGCAATCAAACCTTCCGGGCAATCAAGGCTATATCCGTATTCAAAGCCGAGAACGGCTATTTCGGAAAGTGGGCTATTGATGATCTCGATTCTAGCTTGATTGGGAGCCAAATGGCCAAGCGGCATGTATTTGCGATTGTCCTCTACATCGCGAACGACCGCATGTCGATGCGAGAAGGTACCGCGCTGGCAGTCTTGGCCCGACAATCGAACCGGCTGGCCTTCGGACAACAGCGATGCAAACGCGAGCGACTCCGCCGTAGCCCAATCCAATGGTAGCTTGCCTGCTGCCATCGCTCGCCGGTCCTCAAACTGCTTCACCAGTTTCTTATGCAGGTTGAAGCCTTGTGGAACAGCACACGCAGCCTGAATCAATTCCCCAGCTATATGCTTTGGTATGGATGTTGTGACATGCTGATCTACAGGCTCAGCACCTCCGAAGTAACCGGCCCAATAACCTGTTAGACTTTGGAGATCGTGGACAAATGGTTCCGTTTTCGCGAGTTCAAACTCGCGTGACAGTCGATTGTGTCGCACCTCGGCGATCGCATCCGCTTCCAATCGAGAAAGCTCATTCATCTCCAGGAGATGTTCCAGGTAGCTTTCTCGTACATTCTTTCGTTTGTCGATGGCTGCATACATTAGGGGCTGCGTAAAACGCGGCTCGTCACCTTCGTTGTGTCCCAAACGCCGGTACGCATACATATCGATGACAACGTCTTTTTCGAACTCCTTGCGGAAGTCCATTGCTAAATTAACAACTTGTGCAACCGCTTCTGGATCTTCGCCATTGACGTGGAAAATAGGAATTTGAAGCATTTTCGCGATGTCGGTCGCATAGGTACAACTGCGTGCCTCGTCGGGTTCGGTCGTAAAACCAATTTGATTGTTGAGAACGATGTGAAGCGTGCCGCCGGTTCGGTAGCCTGGCAACTCGCTCAAGTTAAGCGTTTCTTGAACGACTCCCTCGCCAATAAAGGCAGCGTCACCGTGAATGAGGATCGTCATACTTTCAGTGCGATGCATGTCACCATCGCGATCTTGTTTCGCTCGACAACGCCCCAGCGCAACTGGATTCACAAACTCGAGGTGACTTGGATTGAAACAAAGTGAAATGTGGACTTTCTGTCCGGTGCTGGTGGTCCAGTCGCTGCTGTAGCCCATATGGTATTTGACGTCGCCACCCCCGCGGAACAGTTCTGGTTTGGGATCATCAAAGGACCAAAAGATACTCTGTGCACGCTTGCCCATGATATTGGCCAGCACGTTGAGTCGGCCTCGGTGGGCCATCGCAAGAAGCACTCCGTGGACGCCATGCTGACCGGCTTTTTCCAACGCCCGATCCAAAAGTGGGATCAAGCTCTCCGCACCCTCCAGCGAAAATGTCTTTGCAGTCTGGTATTTCTTTCGAACGAACTCCTCGAAAATGGTTGCGTCTGCCAGCTTTGTGTAAATACGCGTTTGAACATCGTGCGAAAGGGTTAGTCGGTTTTGTGTCGTCTCCATGCGCCGTTGAAGCCAATCGCGAATGTTGCGATTGTCAATGTGCATGAATTGCGCACCAATACTTCGACAGTAAGTGTTCCGCAGCTTTTCAATAATGTCGGCAAGAGTACGACCGTTTGCGTACTCAAGTGTAGGGGAAGTAAATGGACGTTTCAGATCCTCGTCGGTTAGGCCATGCGATTGAGGATCCAGTTCCGGGGGACCCTTGCGTGTCAGTCCTAGCGGATCGATCCTCGCCATGAGATGTCCTCGCACTCGATACTCGCGAACCAATTGGTCCACTCGCTCCTGCATTCGAGCGAGCCACAGTGCGTCCGGTGCTGGCTCGGTCGAATTGCTATCTTTCTTTGAGCTGACATCGTGCTGCTCCGCGTACAAAGCCTCCGATTGAGCCGCTAGCGAGAATTCTTCGAAATAACGCTTCCAGACATCCGATACGCTATTCGGGTCCTGGATATAACGTACGTATAAGTCGTCGATGTAATCGAGACTGTAGGTGTTCATTTCGTGTCACTTGCTCAAAAGTTGTAAACCCATCCAAGGTTGCGAATCGCGACCAAATCATTCGATGAAGTGCCAAAAGTCACCGCTCTTTAAAGGGGCGAGGATTCACGTAATAAATAACTCAGCTTCGAGACGGCCTCATTATAGCTAACCAAGGATCCCGGGGAACCTTTCTTGGCACTGCAACGCTTGAATTCTACGCGAATACTTTTCTTGTCCCGTCTGCTCTCGAATTTTGTTCCAAGCCCGCAAATTGCGCCCAAACCGGATTCTCGCCTCAAATTACCAAGTTTCACAAAAGACCCATGCCTCGAACGTCGATAAAGACATAGATCGGGGAGTGTGCCGCTGCCACCGTTTTTTTCTCAACCGAGGGGTCTGGACCATGCAAATACGTCGAGTTCACACCGTGAATTCAGTAATTGCCGCGATTACCCCGGCTATGTTGAGAGGAGGACGGCTTGGTGCATGGCTATTGGTATCCACGGGTGTTTGCTCCTCCACGTTGATCGCACAAAAAGAAAGGGAGATTCCGAGCGGCTCTACAAAAACTTTTCCCAATCCATTTCGGACCGGACCTGTTAAAAATGACAATGCGCTAGCCGATCCGAACAACGGAAATGTGCGATCGGCTCCAAACGGACCTGGGGTAGACGTAATTCGATTGAAGAGCCTGCCTAGCCACATTGAATCGCCAGTAGTAACCGCCATGAGTGTCTCCCCCAAGGGTGACGTTATTGCAGCAGCTGGTGATGACCACGCAATCCGAATCGTGGACTTGGCCACGGGAAAGACGTCAGCCACGCTAATCGGTCACCTGGATTGGGTTCAATCTGTCGAGTTCTCACCAAGTGGCCTTGAATTGGCATCTTGCAGCAACGATGGAACGCTTCGGGTTTGGTCGCTGGGCTCCAGGCCGAAGTTGATTTCAACAAAGTCGGTTCCACACGCGTTGATGACGCTAACGTTTCTCCGCGACGATTGCATCTTTGCGGCAGGATTTAGCAATCGCATTTACCAATATGACGGTGCCCAAAAAGACCTTGTTGTATTTCACTCTTGCGATTGTGCCGACATTCGATCGATCGCTGCTTCGCCGGATCGGAAATGGATTGCTTTTGGTGGCCGTGATGGAGTGTTAAGGATGCGGCGCATTGATATCGTTGAGAACGAGGGTGGATTGCATTTGGATCCATCAAACGAACTAGTAGTCCCGCTGCATTTCGAACGAATTAGATCGCTCCAATTTTCTACCGATGGCAGTCATATAACATCCGTCGGAGAAGACCGTCGTATCATCCACTACGATGTCGCTAATCGAGCCATAGTTGGACAAGCCGAGATTGGCGGTGGAAAGCTTCTCGGATTGTGCGAGTTGGAACCACATCTGTTTGCAATTGCTAGCAGTGACAACATGATTCGCATTTTTAGCGATACCGATCAGCAAGTGCATGCAAAGCTGGTTGGCCATGATGGCTCCGTGAGCATCCTGAAACGCACACCGAAGCACCTGATCTCGGGAAGCTTCGATACCACCATTCGCATTTGGGACATTGAACGAGCCATCGCGACGATGGATAAAGAGGGTAGATACCGTCATCCTGTGGCTGCCCAGTTCGAAGACTCCGGCGCCGGAGAAGAAGTTAGGTAATTTACGATCGACGAAAAACATTTGAACCGTCCCTCATCTCGCAGCGACAACCCCCTAAAAAATATCGTGAGATACTCAAACAAATCTGTACGTCGTTCGATTCTTGAATCCCTCGAGTCGCGAGTGATGTTCAACGTGGATCCACTTTGGGTCGGCGGTGTCTACGTCGAAGAGGACAATGGCGGTGATGCGCAAGGCGATTCATTTTACGTTACCTTTCGAGGCGGTGCGGCAGGAACGCAGCTAACTCGTTTGGTGATCGATACCGATCAAGGATCGCCTGGCTTTTCCAGTGGAGACAATCTCTTTGACACTGTCGAAGGTGGGCTAGGATCCGACCATGCGTTTCCATTTCATTTGGAGGCGTTGACGGCTCAATCGACCAATGCACACGTAAGCGCAGCAGTCACAGATGGTGGTATGCAACTCGTTCTGACTTTTAAAAATTTCGTTGCGGGTGATAAGCTCAAGTTCTCGATGGATGTCGATGAGATCCAGCGTTACCGCAATGAACAAAGTCCTGATGCAATCAACCCGAACATTGACCCGATCACATCTGGTGTTGAATTCTCCGAATCCAAGATTAAAGCTACCTTTGTTGCTCCCTATTTTGAGAATGCTTCCGCAGAGGGTAGCTTCGTCAACCTTTATGACCCTATCTTTGCTCCCTCCAGCATGGATTTGCCTCCCGACAATAATGGCGGATTGCGAGACAGAACTTCTGGAGCGGCTGCGACTGTAACGCAGGTTCCCAAACCGATCGAGTTGTCAGGGTCTGTCTACCTCGATAGCAATTTGAGTCTCACCCAAGACTCAGGCGAAGCTGGCATCGCCAACGTTGCACTTAGCTTGTTCCGCCTCGATAACGGAAGCTACATTAGCACAGGACTGAGCACCACGACCGACCAGCAGGGGCGATATCAGTTTGGTCTCAATCTCTCTCTGGCGCCTGGCACGTACCAGATTCGCGAGTCGCAACCGGACGGGTACCTCAGCGTGGGTGCCGTTCCAGGGTTATTGAATGGCCAGTCGAATTTAGGAAGCACTGTACTTGACGGCAAAGATATTCTAACCGATATCCAGATCCTGCGAGGAGATAGCAGCGGTACACGACTGGACTTTGCCGAAGCCCAGCCTGTCCAAATCAGTGGCTTTGTTTACCGAGATAACAACGATAACGGTCGACGAGAAGATAGTGAAACTGGGATTGGCGGAATAGACATTCAAATCGTCTCGCTTGAGACTATCGCTGGCCCACTGAGCCTGACAACCCAGACTTTGTCGGACGGCTCTTACCGTTTCATCGGGCTACCGCCTGGCCGATATCGCATTTCCGAATCCTCGCAGCCCATCGACTACTTTGACGGCAAGGATTCTCCTGGAACGGTTCGAGGCCAATCGCGTGGTTCCAGCGCGACCGATGATCAGATCACTGAAATTCGTCTCGACGGAAATGACAACGGAATCGAGTTTAACTTTGGCGAGATTGAGCCATCGAGTTTGTCGGGTCATGTCTGCGTTGCGATGCCTGGCTTTGATTGCTTTTCTTCGGAGCCGAATTCCTACTCGCCGTTGCCTGATGTAAAGATCGACTTAGTAAATGCGTCCGGCTCTGTCGTGGCCACTACCTTCACTGTCGCTGACGGTAGCTATCACTTCGATCTGCTGCCGGCTGGCGTCTACAGTATTGTCGAAACGCAACTTGCTGATCTACTTGATGGACTGTCTCGCGTCGGCGTGATCGATGGAATCGCGATTGGATCTGCATCTAGCGGATCTCAGATTGGACAGGTTTCAATCAGAGGAGGGCAGCAAGGGACCCATTACGACTTCTGCGAACTGCTTCCGGCCAGCATCGCCGGGAACGTGTACGAAGATTTCAATGGGGATGGCATTCGAGATCACGATGAGGTCCGTCTCGAAGGTGTTCTCATTGAAATTCTCGATGAGCAAAGGCAAGTCATTGCGACGACCCAAACGGATCCGTCTGGAGAATACCATTTTGACAACCTGCTTCCTGGCGTATACACGATTCGAGAGCAGCAGCCGGAAGGATATCTTCAAGGTGGCCAGAAGGCTGGCAGCTCGGGTGGCAATGCGACCTTGAATGATATCATCTCGGCAATTGCTCTGGGGGCAGGTGCTCAAGCGACGGACTATGATTTTAGCGAACAACGGGTTGCATCCCTTGAGGGAATGGTCTTCGCAGACTTAAACGAGGATTGCATTTTCGACACAGACGAGTCATCGATTTCCGATGTGAGAGTGGAGTTGCTGGATGAGCAAGGCAATGTGATTGACACTGCCCAAACCGACGAACAAGGTATCTATCGCTTTATCAATTTAAGGCCAGGCATTTATTCCGTTCGTGAGATTCAGCCAGCTGGTTACTTTCAGGGCGGCCAAATGGCCCCGGACAGAGTTGCAGATACGGACATCGTTGATTTGATTGCCAACCTTGTGCTTGGTTCTGGTAAGAGTGTTTTCGAGCTAAATTTCTGTGAAGTTCCTCCGGCGTCAATAGCAGGTTACGTTTTTCAAGATGGGGCTCCGATTGAAACAGAGGATGGACTGCCACCGTTGCTTCTCAAGGAACTTAGGGATGGGATTCGAAACGAAGGGGACGCCCCTATTGGCGGCGTGGTACTCGAATTGAGAACTCGCACTGGGCAACGCTTGTCCTCGAGTAGTGCAATGCCGGGTGTCTATTCTGGGGAAACCATTCGCGTCGTCACCGATCGCAACGGGTACTACGAATTTCGCGGATTGAGAATTGGAGAGTACCACGTTTATGAGGTTCAACCAGATGGCTACTTTGATGGACTGGACACTGCGGGGTCCACGGGCGGTTTTGCGATCAATGTCGAGGATATGAATACGGATTTCGATATTCAAGATATCCTTGAGCAGTTGGCAATCGATCCAGCAACGAGGCCTGGAAGCGATGCGATCTTGATGATCCCATTGCAAGCAGGTGCACAGTCGATTGAAAATAATTTCAGCGAAGTTGTCGTGACCATGACCCCGCTCAGGAGCCCGCCCAGCAACCCGCCTGCGCCGCCACCACTGACAAGCACGCCGCCGACAAGCCTGCCACCGGCAATCGGATTTGTTACACCTCCCTATGATCGCATGCTGGTGATACCACCGTTTGAATTGGGTCGGCCGGACACGCCCGGTGCGGGCTACTCGGTTGAATACACATGGCATTTAAGTATCATCAATGCCGGCGAACCACGCGGGCATCAGAATGAAAAAACGGTTAGCCGTGACCGTGTTGCGAGTTCCGCTAAACTGTTAAATACGAGTTTATGGACGGTGGATACGCTAGACCGTGGCCGTTGGGTGATCGTTTCCAATACCAAGAACAAACCCGCAAAGCTTTCACGAGATGCGTTCGATATTTTGGGAGCAAAGCAACTCGCGGGCGACTTCAACGGAGACGGGCGAGATGAATTGGCACTGTTTAAAGACGGAGAATGGTTATTAGACATCAATGGAAACGGTGTTTGGGATCGAGGCGATCTATGGGCGAAGCTCGGCGAAAAAGGCGATTTGGCTGTGGTTGGAGATTGGGATGGTGATGGGAAAGATGATATCGGAATCTTCGGTCCGGAGTGGGCAGGTGACGAACAAGCCCTTCTGAACGAACCTGGTTTGCCTGATCCCGAGAATAGGCTCTTTTCTACCCCTAAGAACTTACCACCTCGCAAGAAAGTGGCAGGACAGGATCGACTTATGCAACGCAGCGTCACGGGCGATCCGCGCTCAGACGTAATTGACCACGTGTTCCGTTTTGGAGGCGACACCGACCAGCCTGTTGCTGGGGACTTCAATGGGGATGGCATCTCAACTCTTGGAATTTTCAACAACGGTAAATGGCGCATCGATGTGAACGGCGATGGTCGTTTTAGTGCTCAAGAGGATTCGTTCTTTGATTTTGGTCAACAAGGTGACATCGCGGTAGTCGGTGACTTCAATGGCGATGGGCTGGATGAAATTGCGGTGGTTCGAGGCAGAGATTTGATTGTCGATAGCAACGGCAATGGTCGATGGGATGCCACCGATCGGGTGTTTGAAATTGAGGGCCAAGCGGGGCAAGTCGTCGTCGGAGATTTCAACGGCGACGGTGTCGACGAGGCAGCATTCTATTCTTCCATACCTGGACTGACCGAGCCGGAAGCCCGCACGGCATTGCGATAGGTAGGTGCCACGTTGGCACCACTGGTTTATCTGCTAGCATTAGCGAAATCTTTCGGAAAGATCTTGGCTTAATTCGCTGGATTTGCTAAAGCGTATCACTGTGGATCTGAGTTTTTCAGAAAAAGTGAGTTCGCAGGAGGCGACGGACTATGATTTCGGCAATGGACATTAGCACCAGCGCGTTAGTGGCTCAGCGAGTTCGGCTCAATACTATTTCAGGCAACATCGCAAACATGTCGACGTTGAAAAACGAGGCAGGCGAGAACAAGCCTTATCAGTCCCGTTTCGTCGTATTTGAAACCGGTGAGGAGCAGCCGGAAGGAGGAGCAGCCGGTGTCAAAATTGCAAAGGTCGAGATTGACGATTCTGAGCCTCTGTATCGTTTTCAGCCGGACCACCCACTTGCCGCAACGGAGGGCAAATGGAAAGGCTACGTGGCTTACCCAAACGTCGACATGAACGAGCAATTCGTCGATGCATTGCAAGCGTCGAGATCTTACGAAGCCAACATTGGCGTCATGGAAGTCACCGAAGGACTTGCCAGACAAACACTCAGCATTCTGGCGTAATTCCTTATGCAAATTCGCTCCGATTCTATGATGGCTCAGCATGCCGACAAAGCCATGCGATTGCTACAGCGAGCCAGCGCACAGTCCGAACTTGGAAGCGCCAACTCAGGCAGTAGTAACCCCTTTTCCGACATGCTGGTGGGTGGAGTTACCAAAGTAAATGAAATGCAGAATTCCGCCAACGGTCAGATGGAGCAGTTGCTAACCGGCGGCGACGTCAATCAGGCTGAGGTATTCACGAGCATGCAGAAAGCCGACATGTCATTCCGTCTGCTTGTGCAAATCCGAAACAAGCTTTTGGATGCGTACGAAGAGCTAAATTCGATCCGCGTCTAATCCACCCTGAACCAAACTTCAATCTATGAATCAACTTACCGATTTCATTCTGCAGATGCGGTCTCTCTTTGCAGGGATGACGCCCCAATCCAAGTTGATGGCAGTATTACTGACCGTGGGGATCGGGATAAGTACGGTGTATCTGATTCAGGCGGGTGCTACTGGCAACGGCGCGATGGTGTACCTTTTGGATGGAAAAACCCTCAGTGACGAAGAACTCGACAATATTGAGTTTGCGCTTGGAAACTCAGGCCTTCGCGGTTTTGATCGAAAAGGCAATCGCATGCTCGTGCCGAAAGCATCCAGCGACGTGTACTATAAAGCCATCTCTGAGGGCAAAGCCGTTCCGGAGAGGATGGGCAATTCGATCGAGACAGCACTCAATAGCAACAGCTTTTTGGAATCGACCAAGACGACGGAACAAAAGCTATTGAACGCGAAACTGAAGTCACTTTCCAATGCACTCAAACGCATGGACCCCATCATTCAAGACGCATTTATCACGTATGACGAAAAGCGGGCTGGTTTTTCCGGCGATCGGAAGCAAACTGCCAGTGTCGCAATCCAAACAAAAGGGAGCAAAGAGCTAGCAGCCGACCAACGGCGTGCGATCATCAGTTTTGTCGAAAAGTCATTTGCAGGATTAAAGCAATCCGATATTGCTGTCTACTGCAATGGCCAAACAATGATCGCTTCCGATGATCCAACTTCAATGCAGCAGTCCAAGTACTACCAGTTGAAAAGGCAGCAGGAGGAAGAATATCGCTTTAGAGCGGAACGGCTCTTAACGGATTACGGAAATGTCCGATTGGATGTGAGTGTTGAGCTTGACCCGACTGCTGGCGAGACAACGGAAAGCCTCAGCTTCAACGAAAAACCAACCGTTATCCAATCGGCTTCAAGCAAGAAGGACGCCAAGGGTCAGCGAATTACGCAGGGGGGCAGGCCAGGCACAGAACCGAATGCCCTTGCCAATAAAAGTGCCTCGATCACTGCTACCCCGGACCAGAACACGGAATCGAAGGAACAAACCGAAAAGGAAAAGAGCGTTACAGGAAACACGCTAAAACGAACGAAAACAGTGGGGCACAAGACAACGCGAGTATCCGTTTCGGCTTCCATTCCATTCTCTTATTATCGAAAAGTGGCAGTTTACAAATGGAGGGAATTGAATCCAGGTAAACCTGCAAGTGACTTCCCTGAGCAGACTGCGAGCGATATCAAGACGCTGCAGGACGAAACGGAACGTAGTATCCAAAAGAAAATCAGCGCAATTCTACCCCTAGTTGCTGCGGGCGAAGACAAAATCCCAAGGGTAGCCGTTGAAACTTATCAGGACATGCCAGTTCCTGAACCGCCCGCCGTTTCGTTGACCGTTACGGTTTTGGAGTGGCTATCGCAATCTTGGCAAACGCTGGCACTAATGGGACTGGTAGGTGTCGCCCTGATATCGCTTCGGAGCTTTGCGAAGACCGTGCCAACTTCAAAGGATAGGGATTTCGAGCGAGGTTTTGATTTACCACTAGACGACGCGAACGATATCGACTTGAGTTCATTGACAGACGAAGAAAATGAGGTTTTTGCCAACCAATCGGAGGGTGAGATTTCGCTACCGCGACTTCGAACTACCGGTGGCGACATCAAAAACGATTTGACAGCTTTAGTACGCGATAATCCCGATGTTGCGGCCACGATGCTACGCAATTGGATCACCGAATCGACGTAAATCGCGAGAGCATATCCAGGTACGCTAAAATACAGTCCTTAATCTGAGCCGCTGGCTCTGGAATAAAATCTCACGGTCAAATACCGGAGATCCGATCAAAGAGTTATCATATCGGAAACTCACTTCCACCTCTGACGGTTTCGCCGATTTTTACTATGCCATATTTGGATGCAATTACTGGGCCCGCCATGGGACGCCGCTATCCCTTGGAAAATAGTCAATACGTCATGGGACGACATCCCGACTGCGACATTGTTCTCGAAAGCGGTTCCGTTTCGAGACAGCACGCCAAAATCTCCAAGAGTGGCTCGAACTTCGTTTTGGAAGACCTCAAAAGCCGCAACGGCACGTTTGTAAACGGTCGACTGATCAATGAGTCAACAAAACTTCTGGAAGGGGATACGATTCGGATATGCGATATCGAATTGAACTTTCACGAAGAGGCTGAATCTTCGGCCTTGACTGCCAATACGATGTCCGAGGGTTCGGCGTTTGGCATAATGATCGTCGACGATGGCGATGACGGGAGTTCCACTCTATCCGTTACCGCCAAGCTAGATGTTCGTGGCAGCCAATACGGAGCCCAGTTGAGCGCGTCTCCGGAAGCCAAGCTGGCTGCGATCCTCGAGATCATGAAGAATCTTGCGAGAGCCGTTACCTTGGACGATGTGCTTCCAAAGGTTTTGGACACACTATTCACAATCTTCATTCAGGCGGATCGTGGTTTTATTATCCTCAATGACGGCGACGGACAACTTAAGCCGAAATGGATCAAGACTCGACGACCTGACCAAGAAGAGATGGTACGAGTCTCCAAAACAGTCTTACGCGAGGTTATGCAGACCAAAGAAGCCATTATCTCACTCGACGCCGGGAGCGATGCCCGTTTTGAACTGAGTCAGAGCATTGCAGATTTTCGCATTCGGTCCATGATCGTTGCCCCACTCCTTAATAGCGATGGAGATGCAATCGGTGCAATTCAGATCGATACCGTGCAGCAAAAAGGAGGTTTCGAAAGCAAAGATCTTGAAGTTTTAGTTGGCGTTGCAAACCAAGCAGGCATCGCAATCGAAAATGCACAGTTACACGAAAAAGATGTTAAACGACGGTTAGTCGAACAAGACCTAGAATTGGCAAGTCAAGTACAATTAGCGTTTCTCCCAAAAGCCGCCCCCAAAATTCCCGGCTACTCTTTCTTTCAATACTACAACCCAGCCGAACAGATCGGCGGCGACTATTTTGACTATATTGAGCTAAGCAATAATCGCATTGCTATCGTTATCGCCGACGTGGTAGGGCACGGGGTAGCAGCCGCCATGTTCATGGCCAAGCTGTCTGCCGAGTGGCGGTTTGCCTTTGCAACGATTGCCGATCCCCGATTGGCTATGGCAACGCTCAACGATCGAATCACTGCCTTGGGAGTCGAAAAGTTTATTACGATGGCCGTTATCGTTTTGGACTGCGTTGCTCACAAGGCAACGATTGTCATCGCCGGGCACATGCCACCCATCATGCTCATGCAAAACAAGTCGATCCAAGAACCTGGATCCGATGTGGGCGGTCCTCCCCTAGGCATTATGACCGATATCCCATTCGATGCCTTTGAGATGGACATCCTACCTGGCGAATCCATGACGTTGTATACGGATGGAATCTTTGAAGCCCCCAATGCTCAGGGAGCCCAGTTCTCGATCGACCAAGTTCGTCAGCGGGTGGCGGAATGTGCAGGGGATATCCAGCGTGCGGGTAACGAGATCATTGACCGTGTCACCAAACATATTGTCGGCTGCGAACAAGAGGACGATATGTGTTTGGTCATCGTTGCCCGCGACGAGTAACCGTTTACGCGAGCGGCGGCCTGAAAACTACCTGAAATGGTCAGTTCGATTTGACGAGCATCCTTACGCGTACTCGATGACAAGCGATCGAGTACGAGTACCGCTTCGCTGAGTACGAGTACGAGTACGAACGGATGGAACGTATCGTTGCGTTCAGTGACTGGTCAGGCTTAGAGATTCGACTAGTTTACTATCCACTTTATCACAGCAAATACCATCCAATCGAGCGATGCTGGTCATCGTTGCAGAAAAAATGGAATGGCGCCTTGCTAACATGTTGGCAGGTCTTTCGAGTGTGCGCTTCGCGTATGACTGGGAAAGGCCAACATCCAAGCATTGTTCTCGTGGAAGGAAACTATCCGACAGGTGTCATCGTGCCAAGACAAGAAATGAAGGAAATCAACAAGCGACTCATTCGCTCGGAAAAACTGCCGTCTTACGATATACTCATCATGCCAAAACGCCCACGCGGCAGGTAGGCTTCAGCCTGCCGATCGCCTTACTTCTTTTTCCGGCCATGTTTTTTGGGTTGAGCCGTGTTTTTGGTCGCAAATCATCGCGTCGCGGCTAGCGCCTGCGGCTAGCGCCTGCGGCTGAGTTTTTAATTTCCTGAAGGAATAATGACAAATCTAAAAAAGCTGGATAAATCCAATAGGAAGTCGAACAGCAAATCGCAGGATCAAGAAAATGCCAAGCGAACGAAGTCCTTGCGCCACAAAGCCTTATTCGCGGTGCTTGTATGTTTGTTGTTGGCATTCTTTTGGACGGGTGGAATCGTTGGATTTGCCAACTCGATGGCACAGAATGCGATCGCATCCCAGAGATTGGATTCCGCTGACTGGTGGTTGAATGTGTCTCGGTCCATTTCTTCGTCCAATGCACTGTCCGATTTCCTACAAGCAAGGACGGAGCGAAAGCGGGGTAATCTAGATAAGATGTCTAATCACCTGAAGGTTGCGTTCAAAAAGGGTTTCGATCCGAGGCGACTGGATCGCGAACAGGACCTTGCGGCAGCAAGCCTGGGCCGACTAACCAAAGAGGTCGAAGATCGATTGAATCTATGGCTCGAAGGGCCAAATGCGGAAGTTGGAGAAATCATCGATTCGTACGCGAATGGACTAACTGCGGTCTCGCGGTTCGATAATGCGATGGAACTTCTCAAAGTTTGGGAGGAGAACGCACCGTGGGAACCGGTTGCAAACTATCGAATCGCGAGAATCAATGAACACCTTTCCCGAGCGACTGAGGCAGAGGCTCAGTACAAAAAAGCGATCGAAAAAGACCGCAAGTATCAGAAGGCAACCTACAACCTTGCACGTGTGCTGCTGGATCAAAAGCGTCCGGAAGAGGCATTGAAGTTTTTTCAATCGTGTAATTCGGGGGCCTCCGCTTTGGCTGCAAAAACAGGCATGGCACGTTGCTACAAAACCCTTGGTGAAACCGAGAAAGCCCGTACACTACTACACGAAGTCTTGAAATCAAGCTATCAGGATCTACTCGACTCCTACCGCTGCATGGATGAAATACCAGAGAGATTTGTTGCTGCGTCAGAACTTGGGATCCTAGAGACGGAACTCGGTGACTTTGCCGTGGCCCGAAAGTACCTTGAGATTGCCTTAAAGGTTCACCCGCTTGATTCGATTGCTCGGTATTCTTACGCAGTTGCTCTTAGAGGGCTTAGGCTACAAAAAGAAGCAGAAGAGAATTTTGCAATTACGCGCGCCGCTAGAGCATCCCTCGACCAAGTCACCGTATTACAAGAGGTGCTCCGCAAGGATCTTCAAGACACGCAGTCGCGAATCATGATCGGAAAGATCGTTCTCGAACACGAATCCGAACGAACTGGCCTCTTTTGGCTTCAAAGCGTATTTTCATACGATCCCACGAACTCGGAGGCACACGAGGCGATAGCTAATTTTTTCGAGAGCAAAAAGAACATGACGCCCGAGGATAAAAAGCGTGCTGCATACCACCGTTCCTTTGTAACAAAAAAGTAGGTAGCGAATCATCCAGCCTAAGGTTTGCCGTTAAACTGAACCGTAGGCACAGGGCGCGATCCCAATGCTGTTTACTTTGTGATTTCGTGAACCGGCGGGCGTTAGCCCCGGGCCTGACTTCGCTAGGCAACGCACTTGCACGAATCGCGACTCATAACGCGGCTAGCGCCTGCGGCTCAACCCAAAAACCCAATCTGAAAATTGCAATAACCAATGTCCGTGCATTTCAAACTAAAGTGCCTATCCTGCCTCTGTATTTCGTACTGCTTTATGATTGCTCCTGGGTGCAAGGACTCCGCAAAATCGCTTCCTGTCTCATCTGCTTCTATCGGTTCTAGTAACAACGCCTCTCGTAACAGTGAGACTGAGGTTGTGTTCACTGACCTTACAGCGGAACTCCATGTGGAACATCCGTATCGCAACGGCGAGGAGCAAAACGAATTTACCTATCTCGAAGCCATGGGCGGCGGTTTGGCTGTCCTCGATTACGATCGTGACGGTTGGCCGGATCTATTTTTTCCTGGCGGAGGTCTGATCACTGAATCAAAGACGTTGACCCCGATCCCAGGAACTTTGTGGCGAAACGATGCGGGCAAAGACTTTGCAAACGTTTCGCGTCCGTCTAATTCGGATTCTGTGAAATTTTATTCTCAGGGAGCGTCGGCTGGCGATATCAACAATGATGGTTTTCCTGACCTGCTCGTTACGGGCTATGGTGGTTTGCAGCTGTTTGTGAATCAGGGGGAAGGAACATTTCTTGAATTGGCAGCCTCCTTTGGCCTTGATAACGCTCTCTGGAGTACCAGCGCTGGGTTTGGAGATTTTGACAACGACGGATTTCTCGATCTCTATGTTGCGAACTACGTAGATTGGTCGTGGGAGAAAAATCCGGAGTGTAAGTCTTCGGTTGGCATCCGAGAAATCTGTCCACCTGGTGCATATAAGGGACTGCAGGATGTCATTTTCATGAACAATGGCAACGGATCTTTTCGATCGGTAACTTCAGAAGTGGGACTCGTTGCCGAAGGAAAAGGACTTGGCGTCGTCTGTGCCGATTTCAATCAAGATTCCAAGCTGGATGTCTATGTTGCAAATGATGCGGTCAATAACTTCCTCTACGTCAATCAAGGAAGCGGAAAGTTCGAAGAGCAGGGAATTGCGAGTGGTACGGCCCTCGATGAACGCGGTACATCCAATGGAAGCATGGGCGTTTCGGTCCTGGATTTTGACGGGGATCTTAGGCCCGACCTATGGGTTTGCAACTACGAAAACGAGACATTCGCTCTTTATAAGAATGATGGTAATTCGAATTTCCGACACGTAACATCTTCTACCGGGATTACGGCGCTCGGTACGTTGTTTGTAGCATTCGGAACAGTTGCCGCTGATTTCGATTCTGACGGGGACGAAGACATTGTCGTTGCGAATGGCCACGTGCTTCGATTCCCTCCGGGAAACACAGTTGATCAATTTCCTTTGCTTTTGCTAAACAATGGGCGTGGGAAATTGACGCGGCAACAGTTTGGTCCGTCGACCTACTTCGGTAGAAAGTGGCGAGGTCGCGGCGTCGCTGGATTTGATTTCGACCGAGATGGGGATATGGATCTTGTGATGTCAAACGTCAATCAACTTGCAGCGATTCTCGAGAACCAAACGAAGACGAAAGGCAAATGGTGCAGTCTGGAGCTTATTGGAAGAAAATCGAATCGCGACTGCATTGGAGCGAGAATAGTCTTTCGAACCGACAAGAAGAGCTATCTGCGAAACATTGTTGGCGGAGGTAGTTACCTTTCTCAAAACCCGTATTTAGTGCACTGTGCTTTTCCATTCGACGAAGAGCTTCGACAAACAGAAATAACCTGGCCCGATGGAACGGCTCAAGTTGTTGACAATCTCAGAGTCAACGAGTTCAATCAAATGGTCGAGCCTAGACTGTAGTCGCGGAGCTCGACGGCTTGGATGTAGCCTTGAAGCAGAACTATCCGCAGGACAAGCCTGCGGTATTTGCATGCGCCGCTGCTGCCGCTTTTGGAAAAACCCGACCTCCTTGAGCTGCGGATCGTTTAGCCGTCTTGGCTACCGAAGCGCGGGGCTCGCTTCCGCTTTGAAATTCAAGAAAACGCGAAAGGAAGATTTATCCTCCGATTGCCATTCGCCAACAATCAAGTCGATACGTCCATCTCCGTTGACATCCCCGGTCGTACAGCAAGCATGCGCACAATGATCTCGCTCGATGGAATGACGTGTAAACTCAAGATTTTCCTTTTGCTCCCACCAACAGATAGAATCATAAGCCCCAGGGCCATCCAAATACGCCATCGGAAAAAGCCCCACGGCTGCAATGTCTAGATCTCCATCGCCGTCGAAGTCCGCAACGGTCGACTGAAGCGCACCTACGAGCAGTCCAAGCTCGCGATTCTCCCATTCCCCGTTTCCCAAATTGCGAATCCACCGAAGACCGTGATACGGTTTTGGCAACAATGCATCCATGGTATCGCCACACGTATGCACAATGTCCAATCGCCCATCTTGGTCCAAATCTGCAATTTGAATTGAGCTCGAATTGTAGGATGGGTCTGGAAGCCGCATGATGACCTGATGCTCAAATCTCCCAGCACCTCGACTGAGATACACCTCGACTGTCTCGAATTCCTGCCCATACGCGACAACGAAATCCAATTTCGAATCTCCGTCCAAGTCCGCAATCTCTACACCCAATGCTCCATGCCTTGGATCAAGTATCTCGACTTGTATTATTGGTGCCCGGACTGTGCCTCCTATATTGCGCAATAGTTTGAGAGCCCCAGTTTTCCTCCATCCAAATTCTGCGACCAATACATCGGTATCACCGTCGTCGTCGTAATCGAACGGTTTTGCCTCAACTACACGCCCCAAATCTTCTGCCAGAATTATTGTCTCTAGAAAACCGTTTGGACCGCCAAACAACAATGAAACTCGTCCCTTTTGATGATCTCCAACGGGAAAGCTTCCTAGTTCGCCAAGTAAGTAGTCTTGCGTCCCATCTTGATCCCAGTCACAAGCATGCGCTCTACAAATATTGACACCCTCCGCCACGATTCTATCGCTACTAGGCGAATGGATTGCGTGTAATTGAGTTGATGGCGTCCACGATCGAAGAGTGCCGCCTCTCATGTCCGTGAAATAAACCGCTTTTTGGACTGGATTCCAAACGACGTGCGCCGTTGCTGGGGATAAATCTGCTATCCCAAGGCCCTTACCACGCTGGAATTGAACTGGTGATAGTGACTGTTTCATTGCATCTGCACGCGGCACCAATACCTTGTCAGGGGCCAAATCTTGAAAGTACTTCACGACGTCATGTCGGACAGGTTCCTCCAGATCGGTTCGATTGGATTCGATATAGAAATCAAATCCCTGACGAACCTCTTCCACCCAATTTGCTTTCGGAAACGTGGAGGGAAACGGTAACGGGTGGCAGTCTCCGCAGAATCGCTCGATGCGACCAATAGTCTCTGTTGGAAGACTAGATGTCAGCGTGGTTGGATTCGATGCGGGGCGTGAACCACGGGTGCTCTCTTCGTTTTGACAGCCAAAAAATCCGACAACTAAAAAAAAGAAGACTGCGATCCAAGCGGTTCGCAGTCTCCATGGTTTCTTTTTCAGTATTGACCGTCCCAAGCGTTGCTCCAAGTGATCAACTGTTCCCGTTCTGCCGTTGATGCGGGAACAATTGAGGACAATCGTCCTACAATGGTGTCCCGAGGGAAACCCTCTACAACTTACCAATCATCTCTTTAGCCTTCGCCTTGATCTCGTCGGCCTTTGTCAGCCCCTGAAGCTCGCGGTATGCCTTCGAGAGTGCTTCTCCCTTTACCGCATCGGTTGATTTTATTCCGTTGATGTCGGATTCAAGAGCTGTAATTGTACTTCCAAGCACTCCGGATTTCTCAATTCCTTCGAGTGTTTCCCTCGCACTACCCGAGATAGCTGACGAAGTCACAACAACTTTATCGTCAGGAAGACTACCGCTGCATCCTGAAATGGCAAGACTCATTATTACTAGTGCGATCGCGCTGAACCGAGTTAAACTCATTCAATTCCTCCAATGGATCTTAAGAAAAAAACCCACTCAGCGATGAACTCGTGAGTGGGAATAGAAAAAAAACTAATCGTCAACAACACCTTGTTTAAACAGGATTATTGCTCTATCGAAGACACGTCACCACCCTTAGCACTACCGAGCCCTTGATAGGTAATCAGGTTGATACTATTCGAAACGAATTGTATCGAACCGTCACCCATCCCATGCTGTGCACCACCGGAATGTCTACTACGTGATGGCCACACTCCACCCGAATCTCCCTGTCCGCAACCCGCACACGGCATGCAGGCTGGAAATGTCCAATTCGGCGTGGCAACCGTATTGATCGCCGTATTGTAGAATCCGGGCGCGGACCATCGGAAACCTGCGGTGCTTCGGTGACTCCTTGGGCCCGCTGCTAAGCACGCTGCTCCATAGGTATTCAGCGCAGCTATCGTTGGGAACTGATGTGTCCAAGTCCCAGGGAAGTTAACACCATTTGGGAAGTCCCCAGCGATAGCCGAGAAAATGCCCGATGTGTTGTCACCCTTATTGAACTCAGCAAGCATAATCGTGTTAGAAAGGCCGTCAGGAATCTCACCGAATCCGGTCTCTCTATCCCGCTTGAAGAAACCGTTCTGATCACCGGCGGAAAACCCTACTGGAGCACCAGCTCCACCAGCGTAGCCCGAGTTAGATCCCTCACTGCATCCATAGTTATTCCAACCCAACTCGGCTAGCTCCCAACCAGTACCCGCTTGAATGTTAGAAGAAGCGGGGTAAGTAAGGTCGGAGGGACAAACGAATCCGCCAATCTTGCGGTGAGCGTTGTAAAGAGGCGGAATCGTTACCGGAGCCCTCAAAACGGTTTCGTAGTGGCTATCCATGAACTGAAACTGCTGGAAGATAGCCGTCTGTTCGATATAAGGCAGGATCATGACGTGAGCCGAGTAACCGTGCCAGTTCGAATTGGCAAGACCGGGCAAAGTCCGTGTCCAAGTCATATGGCTCGCCAAACGGGGAACTTTTTGGTAGGTGCTTTCATAATTATGAAAACTGAGCGCAAGTTGTTTCATATTGTTTCCGCAACTCATTCGACGCGCCGCCTCGCGTGCCGCTTGTACGGCTGGCAATAGCAGGCCAACCAAGATGCCAATAATGGCTATCACGACCAGTAGTTCAACCAGCGTGAAACCCTTCCGATTTCGTCTCATAAATTCCTCGCAATTTTAAAAAAAAACATCAAAATTTGTGCAGAGACCAAAATTTTTGTACGAAAATTTTATTAAGATCCCTACATCTGATACCGTTAGGTTCGATTGTAATCTAGTTTCGTCGCTGTTGTCAATCGGCTAAGCGGCAAAAAATACCCCTAAGCGAAGGGTGCAGTGAGTCCTCAGTAAATTACTCTCAGACAGCGTCTTTTCGCTTCGCAAATCGCCGAAGTTTGAGATGATTGAATATCTGGCCTGGAAATCACCCGTCACCCAAGGGCTGCAAAATGCCCCCGTGTTCCGCTCGAGGTCTTGGGGTTTGTCACCTAGAAGCGGCCGACTTTTACACGAAGGCCCTTCAATCGATAAAGAGTACGATTAAGCTTAAGATCTAGCCGTTCGAGGGCGAAGGCCGAGAACGGCTGACTGGTTTCGCATCCTCACCATTCATCTATTCGTTACCGATTTCATCCATGCACCAACCATGAATCATCTGCTGCTATTGTTGCCTATCGCGGCATTCCTTTGTGGCCCTCTCTATGCGAATGAAGTTCAATCCACGAAGAAACCTAATTTTGTCGTCTTCATCGCCGACGACCACAGCATGTTGGATTCGGAAGCCTACGGTGCAACCGATATTCGTACCCCGAACATGAAACGACTGGCGGCAGATGCATGGTCCTCGAATCGAGTTATTCTTTTATCGATAATCGAATAGTTTATGACACACATAGTCTGCCGGAAATAATCGCGAGATTTGGGATCGGTAACCATCTCGAATTGCGATTTGGATTTAATTACGAGGTGGGAGGTGCAGGCAGCTCCACATCCGGAAATGTTCCGGACGATTTTGAAGAGGACAACTTTAACGTGTGGTCTCCTTCGACCGTTTTGAAGGTGCCTTTTGGTGAAAAATGGAAGGCGTACGCGGAGTATTTTGGCGTATTCACCGATGGCCGTAAGAAGGAAAGTACGCAATACTACGGTTCTAACGGTCGTAGGAGATCTTCCCACTTTGATTCCTGATGTTTTTGCGATTAATTGAGCCTGAGGCGCTAGTTTTGAAGTTGCGCTGTTTTAGTGTTTCCGGGCCAACGACCCAGCACCTTACACTTGCTGATTGGGCCGCGTCAGATCGAGCTCGGTGGTGTCTTGTACTAACAGGCAAACCGGATGCTCCGAGATGCGCTGCTTAGTCCTCGCGTAGTGGGGTGCGTGAATCTTCTCAGGCGTGACGTTTTCGTTTGCAAAAAACCGAT